>CAZYJA010000063.1:777-11458 GCA_964647245.1 uncultured Syntrophomonas sp.
GCGCCAACATTTAGGAGTAGTGAATACAAAAGTGAAAATTTGAAACTTACACAGCAGGTTATTGCCAGCGGGGGTTATCAGGATATACAGGATAAAATTCAACTTGAATCCAACCGTCGTTTTAACATGTCTATCTGTATCGCGCTGATGATATTTAGTGCTATATGGCTTGGAACGTCCAATGCTGCGCAGGTAATAGTTAAGGAAATACCAGTTTATCGACGGGAACGACTGGTCAATCTGCGTATTGCACCTTACCTTTGTTCAAAAGTATTTGTATTATCAGGTATTTGTTTTATACAAACGGCTATATTTATTGGGGTTATTGCCGTTGGTCTAGGTTTACCCAACATATTTTCAACATTTCTGGCATTTTTTCTAGTATCCATAGCGAGTGTTCTGATGGGGCTTACTGTTTCAGCTTTATCCTCCAATTCTGACAAAGCAATGACTGCAATTCCCCTCCTACTGGTTCCCCAGATTATTTTGGCCGGAGCCATTGTTCCAATGCACAAGATTAGCCCGGAGGTTTTTCAGTCGGTATTCTATCTAGCTATAAGTAAATGGGGATATGAACTGGTAGGCGGGAGGATTTTAGATGTTAATTACCGTGTGGCACTGGACCAGCCGCTAAAGGCTTTGGCAGGTGATTTTTCTTGGCACTGGTGGATTCTAGTTCTTTTTATAGTAGTATTTTACGCAATATCTACGTTGGCTATGATTAGAAAGGATAAGCAATTGAATTAACCAAATTTCTTATCACGATAGGGAACGGATTGATTGTTCCTAAAGTATTAGGGGTGAGAAAATGGAAACAGATGAAATCTGCTTGAATTGCATGGGGCAAAAGGATAGGCATAGGCACTGCCCTAATTGTGAGTGGATGGAAGGACAGCAAATGGAGCCAGGCCAGCAGTTGCCTGCCGGGACCATTTTGCACGGCAAGTATTTGCTGGGTAGGGTTCTGGGGCATGGCGGTTTTGGAATTACTTATTTAGCATTGGATTTAACACTGAATGTAAGGCTGGCCATAAAAGAATTCCTGCCACGGGAATTTGCGGTGAGACATCCGGGGCATGAAGAGCTTTCTTTCATTAACTCGGAAACCCATGAGCTATTCGCTCATGGCCTGGAAAAATACCTGGATGAAGCCAAAACTTTAGCCCAGTTCATAGAATATCAAGGCATTGTATCGGTAAGAGACTACTTTAGTGAAAACGGTACGGCCTATCTGGTTATGAACTATGTAGAAGGACTAACACTGAAAGACTACTTATTACAGAAGGGATCAAAACTGGATCTTAATACTGCCTTACAGATCATGCTGCCGGTAATGGATGCACTGTGTGCTGTACATAAAAAAGGAATCATGCACCGGGATGTAAGCCTGGACAACATATATATCAACAGCAATGGTATAGTTAAGCTGCTGGACTTTGGAGCCGCCCGCCATGCTATGGGACAGAATAGCAGGAGTATGTCGGTAATCATAAAGAATGGTTTTGCTCCTTGTGAGCAGTATAGCAGCCGCGGTAATCAGGGCCTTGGACAGATGTTTACGGGGTAGCGGCAACCTTATACAGCAGCATAACTGGGATTATTCCACCATAATCTATAGAGAGAATGTATGCCGATGAATTACTGCCTCCATCCCAACTGGAAATAGAGATTTCCGAAGAAATTGAAACGATCTTAATGAAGGCCATGGCCGTTGGAGGCGAACAACGCTATCAGGGCATGAGTGAATTTCGTGATGCTATAAAGACTAGGGTGGGAGGAAGTGCGGTCATAATAGACCCCGTTAATACAGTTGAATTAGACAAAGAGGCAAGAGCGCTTGAAGTTATGGAAAAACGGAAGTTGCTATGGATGGGGGTAATAGGCTTGTTGTTATTGACTTTGGGAGGGACGATAATATATAAAAACGGTGGTTCAAACGGGAAGGATGCAGGATCCATGCAACCAGCTGGTTTAACTGTCAAGAGTGAAGTTGAACAAAACAATGTAAACGGGAAAAGAACCAATAAAACCGTCGTACAAGCTGGTGACTGGATTTACTATTTAAACTATTTAAACTTTCACGATGACCATAAGCTTTATAAGATCAAGACCGATGGAGGCAATCGAATTAAGTTAAATGATGATAAAAACTATTTTTTTGACTTAGAGGGTGACTGGATTTATTATCAAAACTTTAGTGACGAGGGCTTCAAACTCTATAAATTCGCACCGATGGTAGCAACCGGATAAAACTCAATGATGATAATTCCTCAAATATTCAAGTAGTGGGTGATTGGATTTATTATTCGGAAGGAAATGATGGCGGTAAACTTTATAAAATCCGTACCGATAGGAGTAATCGTACAAAGTTAAATGATGATATTTCTCATAATATGGTTATTGTGGATGATTGGGTTTATTATACTAAAAGTAAAGGGAATGACGATCTTGAACTAAGCGGTGAAATTTATAAAATACGCATAGATGGGAGTCAATGTGTAAAATTAAATGATGGGTCGTCCTTTGATTTCGACGTGGCGAATGATTGGATTTATTTTGATAATTGGAGCGATGGCGGCAAACTCTATAAGATTAGGACTGATGGAAGCGAGAAGACAAAGCTGAATGATGATAGGGCCCTATATATTAACGTAGCGGGTAGTTGGATTTATTATTTAAATTCTTCGGACGAAACTCAATATAAGATCAGAACTGATGGCAGCTGTCGTATTGTTGTGCAGCAGGATATCCATCTAATTATTAACTAAGAATTTTTAGACAAGAATTAAGTATTAGGAAGTAAGATGGAGTGTAATGTTAAGCAGCTAACTAGGTATTTCAAAATTGTTTAAGATTGAATGAGGATAATGAGATGAATGGAGACCTAGATGAATTTATTGAGAAAGCCAGGATGGTTTTCAGTCAAACAAAATACTACCAAAACGATTCTACTGAAGATAAAGAACTATTACAGCCAGAGATTGATAAATTAGCATCAAATATGCTTGTTGTAAAGAACCGACACATGGATAAACTTAATAAAAACCTGGTTGAGAGTGGTAGAAAGGTCTGGGATTTTATTGCAGAGCATAACTTTGCAATAGAATTACTAAATGATAATCCAGACGTTCATATTGAATACGAACCAGATAGATTGACAAAACCAGTAGATTTTGTGATTAACAAGGATGGATTTACATTTTGGTTACAGATGAAGAGACTATCCAATCTCGAAAGGGAAAACAAGCAGGAAAAGCTATTTAGGATTATAAAAGAAAAACTAAAGGAGATTGGAATCCCTAAATTTATCTCCATTCAGATTTCAGATGAATTTGAAGAAGCTGACATCGAGCCTTTGATTGCAATTATACGGAGAAAAGCCTTAAGAAAAAATAATAAATATTACAGATTTCAGAAAAAACAAGGAAAAAGAAAAGCGCAATTCTCATTTTCATTACCCACTCGAGCAAAACTCAGTAATCTTGTACTTGGTTCAACTGGAGATATAGGAATGGTACACATTACAGGACTAGATGCTAACCAAATTAAAAAAAGCCTCTGTAAAGCTGCCCTTGCGTTTGAATGGGATAGTGATGCGACAAATATTAACCTGATAGTTATGGAAGCTGATAACAAAAAAGATATTGATATAGGTGAAGCTTGTTTTGGGACTGAATTTAATATATATCAAAAGGGTTGTATATATTGGAGAAGGAGGGAAGATGGATTGTTTTATGATATATGCTATTCATCCAAAATAGCCGGAATTATTGCTGTAAGAAGAAAATTACATAAACCGATTACATCTTATACCAAGACTATATTTATCAATGACCGATTCAAGAATCTATTAGAAATACTACATGGAACTGTAGATATAGATAATACTTTTTATTTCAGTGACCATATTCCTGTATAAAACTAGTCTACAGAAATGTTCAAACTATTTTAAACAACCCAACCCCAACCCCACAACCCCCCCAACTAAATTTGTTATCCCCAAGATTTATTATGTTCAAACTATTTCAAACAAAATGCGGATTTGTGATCTTTGAAAGTCCAATTTTCCATACAATTTTGTTCAAACTTTATTACAACGCCACATGATGTGTGGCTGTGTAAAAAAGTTGAACTTGTTTAAAATAGTTTGATCTTGAGTAAAAAAGATTGTACAAATTGTATAAAAAGTATTGAAAAAAAACCATCTCTGCATGAATAATTATGGTAGAGGTGGTTTTTTGTCGCGAAGAGGAGAAGGAACAATGTTCATCGTGGAGGCGAAGACCATTTCAATTTAATTCCCCGTGGAAAGGCCTATAAGCCATATGTTATGATACAGGATGTTCCATCGCTGGGGCTTTCTACGAAGTTATGAGGTATTAAAACTGGAAGGCAGCACGATTTTCTATCGGATCTTGAAAGAAACCACTTTTTCACTCTCGAACGAAGTTCACGTTAGAGGAGATAATGGAAATAATATTTTTTATCATTGTCTAATCCGATGATTATGTTAGTAAGCAGGATTTACCAGACAAGTGCAGAAAACCCAATAATGACTTTGGGTAAAGAAGGCGTTCTATGCTGTATAATGATTTAACTTTTTTCACGAACGAAAAAGGAAAAACACTTTTAGATTTACAATAAGCCTGGAGGGACAATTTTACAGTTGTTCAGGTTAGTGCACGAAAGAGAGCTATCTGTAGAAAAAACAAATAAATACGAACAATCAGGAGCGCTTGAGGATGTAATAAAATAAGCAGATTCCGACTATTTTACGAGAGATTAAAACGAAAGGAAGTGATAAAATGGCACATCCGGACAAAGAGTGTATGGATAAATTAAAACAAGCTTATTTAAGGCATGAACTTATACCATTTGTCGGAGCCGGTTTATCATTTCCTCTTGCAATGCCTGGGTGGGGTACACTCATTGATGATATCTGTGACCGGTTTCATTATAAAGGTCTTATTGAAAATAGAGAAGCAATTTCCAATCTTATCAAAGCGTATCGTTACTTGGATGCTGTAAATGAGATCAAGAAGGCAGGCGTAAAAGAGATTGATTTAAAAAGTGCTATTTGTGGTGCAATTAAGCGGGAAAAAACAACAGCCATTGATGAATTACCTGACAATACTTATAAAGATTTGGCTAAAATGAATTGCACCAAGTATCTGACCACCAACTATGACAATTATTTATCTGATTATGTTGGCAAAGGGTCAAAAGACATTACACATCTCTATAACGAATTCATTAATGAGAGTAATGATCCAATTTATGAGGGCATGGTATATAATTTGCACGGAGATTACACGATGCCTTCAACAATTGTTTTGTCCAGAGAATCGTATGACAGCCTATACAAAGATAATAGAGAGTATCAGAAAGTACTTGAGCACTTTAGAACAAAGTATATATTTCTATTTATTGGTGTATCCTTAGATGATGAATATATTCATCAGGTATTAGAAGTTAGCAATGAAAAATTTAGAGCCCGGCATTTTATCCTTCTGGCTAATGTTGCTGAAGAAAAGCGTATTGAAATGGAAGACCGGTATGATGTTAGGATTTTAGAATACCCCGTAAATAATGGTGATCACACAATTGGAATTCGTGAAATACTCGATGAAATCATTAATGTAAGCAATGAGATAGATAAGCAAGAAGCACACAGTCAGGTTTCCAGAGGCGGCAACCAAGGATCAATTCATCAGCCTCAAAGTATGGATGGTGTGAAAATTAAAAGTCTATCATTTATCAATGACACATCGTCTTTTCCATCGAAGGATTCAGCTATATACGATAAAGTTAAAGAAATCAAAAAGTTGCAGAAAAACGGGCAGATTAGCCAAGCAATTGCTGAATATAACCAAATTATCCAGGGGAGTATTTTAGCACCTTTCACAGCTGAAGATAATAAGTTGGTTATAAAAGGGCTGCTTTATTGTTATACCCTGATTCGAGATTACCCTTCAGCAGCTCCTTTGGTTGAAGTAGCCATGAAATTGCCCAAATGCAAAGTAGATGTGGATCTTCTATCCTACATCGTTGATTATCACTTTAATATTGGTGATTTTGAATCAGCTTATAAAATGGCTAACGAGTGGTATGAAATGAATCCATCGGACCCGCTGCTTCTTAGCTTAAAGGTTTATACAGAAACCTTTTGTACGGAAGTGCCTTATGAAAAAGTTTTTGTAATGCTTTTGACCGAAGATATGGAGCTACTGGTTGATACCGAAGATAATAATCAATGTCAGTTTGTGTACCGTTTAGCAGGAGAAATTGCACTGCGCTATAAAAAATATGATGATGCAGTTCATTTACTGCGTAAAGCATATGAAATCGATGATAACATCTTCAATATTGAAGATTTAGGAATAGCAACTTACTTCAAGGCAATTGAAACGGCAGATGACGGGATTACGATTAAGATAAATGCTATCAATTTAGGTGAGCTAAGGAAGGCTGTGGAGTATTTTGAAGCTGGTTTTGCCAGAGCCAAAGGAAATGAACAGCAGGGGCTCCATTCAAGAACGGCTATTCCTTACTTGAGAAGTTTGTTCTACTTAAGAAAAACCATGAAGTTTGACCAGATATATGACCAATTAATAGAGTATTGCAGCGATGACTTATATGAAATACGTCGGATGAAGGCAATCAATGATATTCAGCTGAACAAAGGTAGTATCGATGTTTTAAACACGTTAAATGAAATGGATAAGGCCTTAATTTCAAGTGAGTTTTACAACATGCATGGTATGACTGAGCATGCAATTCAAGCGTTGAACCCCATAGTGGATAAAAGCTTCAAGGACAATGAGGATATCATTATTCAGTTCCTGGGGATACTCTTAAATGCTAAAGTAAAAGATCAGTTTAACGAATATTTCGTAAAGTATTGCGAGTATTGGCGCGGTAGTGAACGGATGCCGGTAATTCAAAGTTACTATCATGAAGTGAATTGTGAATACAATGAAGCAGAAAAATCGATTCAGGGTATCATTGACCGAGATCCGTCGGTCATGAACTATAACATCCTGATGGCGTTTTATCGAAGAATAGGGCAAGTTGAGCGTATAGGCGAGGTATACGAGACAATACTGAAGGACAAGCCAGAACTCGTTAATCAAGATCCTGATAGTTTCTATTTTACTTATCACGAATATTTGATGCAGACCAATAATGTTGAAAGATCATATTGGCTGTATTCGAATAAGGTGATAAGTATGGTAGGGTCTGATGTAAAAAAGTTTATAGAAGTTGACTTGAAGATAAGGCTAAATGATTTCAGCGGACTTATAAAAAGTACGCTAGACATATATGAGAAATACCGGGATTATGGTGAGACCATATATGCATATTACGCTTCTGTTGCATACTTACATTATAATGATTTTGAAAAATCCAGATATTATCTAAATCTGTATAAGGCTAATGGACATGTGGATCACTTATCAAATTCCTTGGTGCAAAAAATAGAGAAAAAATTAGATGTTCTACAGAATAGAACCGAGGTTAATGGTGACGGCAAAGCAAATCACATCAAATATATCGCCTGTACAGCAATGAGCAGAACCATAGAAATTCGTATTCCGAAGAATGAATCGATTGTCATTGATGCTCCGGCTTTATATGCATTGTTTAATCTAGGGAAAAAAGGGTGGTTAGAAGATAAGCCAGAGGTTTTCATTACGTTTTCAACGATTGAGCAACTACATAATGTGTACTGCTATTGCGGAGACGAATTAATATTTGAGATTATTGAACATCTAAGAAGCGCAGAAAATGTACATATAACGTCACCCTCCATGGAGAGCATAATGTATACTAGAAAAACCTTTTCTTATCTGGTTCAGGATTTCTATGACAGCCTAAACCTGGTGATTCAAAAAGGAAATCCCTTTGTTACAGCTTATTGTTTGCCATTTGGCTTTCAAGATGGATTGCCTGTGATGTTACCAGAAGGGGTTAAAACAATCAAAGTAGTTAATAATGGAATCCAAATTTACACCGGTGATCCCGGCAACTAGGGGGAAGGTTCCTGTGGTTCAATACAGTATTAGGTAAAATAAGCTCAATATAACCCGCACTGCTAGCGTGATAAAAAGACAACTGGAGGTGGAATTAGGTGCTTGATCGCATACAACTATCAGGCTATAAATCTATTAAAATGATGGACCTCAACCTAAGCAACTTAAATGTACTCATCGGAGCAAATGGAGCAGGAAAATCGAATCTTATCAGTTTCTTTAAGCTTTTCAATTATCTAATGAGCAATAGCCTGCAACAGCATATAGCGACATCTGGCTTTGCTGATGCGATGCTATATTATGGGGCAAAACGAACCCCGCAAATTAGCACTACACTGCATTTTAGTACTCCAGCTGGGACAAACGTTTACCATATGAGGTTGGTAAATGCTGCTCAGGATACATTAATATTTGCAGATGAAGCGATTTCATTTTCCCGGCAAAGTAGTGATAGACCGGCTCCTCTTATCTCTCTGGGTGCCGGGCATCGTGAATCGAAGTTATTAGAAGAGGAGCACACTAATGGAACGAGTGATCCGCGATTTAACCAGAAAACCGCCCAGGTAATAAAATCAATCATGCAACGTTGGCGCGTCTATCATTTTCATGATACGTCCAGTGAAGCAAAAATTAAGAAACAGGGTTATCTGTATGATAATCATTATCTGCGTAATGACGGGGGTAATCTGGCCGCCTTCCTTTTTCAAATGCAACAAAAAAATGAGAAACATTATAAACGTATTGTAAACACATTGAAGTCAGTAATACCTTTTTTTGAAGATTTTGTTCTAGTTCCTAATGGCTTAAATCCAGAATATATCATGCTAAATTGGAGAGAACTGGGTGTAGACTCTGACATGATATTTGGACCCCATCAATTGTCTGACGGAACCCTGCGTCTAATGGCTTTGATTACATTGTTACTACAACCCCAGCTTCCTGAACTCATCATCATCGATGAGCCGGAGTTAGGGCTTCATCCTTATGCGATTTCCGTGCTAGCAGCGTTACTGAAGAGCGTTTCCCGACAGGCGCAGATTATAGTCTCGACCCAGTCAGTAACGCTCGTTGACCAACTTGAGCTTGAACACATCATCGTCGTAGACCGGGAAAACGATCAATCCGCTTTCAGACGACTGAATGAACAGGAACTCGAAACATGGTTAGACGAATACAGCTTGGGTGAACTATGGGAGAAGAACGTTCTGGGAGGGAGGCCAGCACGTTGATCAATTTAAATATTGTTGTAGAAGGACAAACCGAAGAGACTTTTGTGCGGGATGTACTAGCTCCATATTGGGGAGCGCAGGGAATCTTCGTCGTAGCACGCTGTGTGGAAACAGGGAGAAAACGGGGACGGGTTTTTAAAGGCGGCGGTAGGAATTATGTGAAGATTCGGCGCGATATCCTTAACTGGATTAACCAGCGCAATAATGCCTATTGTACAACTATGCTGGATCTATATGGACTTCCACAGAATTTTCCGGGAAAACCCAGTGCCATTTTGAATCAAACGCCTTATGAAAAAGTAAGTTATCTAGAGTCTGCTTTCGCAGAAGATATTGGTAGTCATCTATTTATTCCATACATACAAGTTCATGAGTTCGAAGCTTTATTATTTGCGGACGTTGATCAGATGAAAGTCTTTTATATGGAGGATAAAAATAAAGCAATCGAACGACTGAAATTGGTGGCAAATAATTATGATTCGCCTGAGCTAATTAATGAGGGGTACGAGACTGCTCCATCAAAAAGAATTATTAAGGAGATACCTGAATATGAGGACAATAAGGTCCTTATAGGTCCAGTAATAGCCAATGCCATAGGCCTGCCGATCTTAAGAAAGCGATGCACTCATTTTGATGAATGGATGAAGAGGATTGAGAGCCTAGTTTAAACTAAATGAATTATTGGAAGTCGAAAGGAAGTGGTTGGTTATTTATTTATCGGGAATTCATGTTAAAACCGTTTCAATCAATTTTAAACAGCTAGTTTAACAATAATGTATGGGCTATTATGTTCGTATTTTATAAACAAAATGCTCTAAATTAGAATAGTATAAGAAACTACTATAATATTTTGTTCAAAATGTTTTGCAACGCTACAGATGATGTGAAATGAAGTAAAAACTGCTTGGCAATTGTCAAATGAAAATGAATTACGCTAAGGCAAAATAATTCTGAGACGAAGAGGACAACAGCTGAAGCTCGCAAAGTTCTTACTGATTTATTCCCATCAATTGAGGACATTTATGCAAAGTCAAAGGCAGGTAGTAGTCAAAGAACGCTTTTAGAAAGAAGAATTAAAGCATTGGAGCTAGCTGTTCAAGCAATTGACGAAGGTGTATGATCTTCCGTTAGCTGGGGAAACTAATTCCGAGGTGATTTAAAGATGCCCAGAAATGATGGAAATAAGAGTCAAAAAGAAGACCTCAAAAAGATGGAATTAACCATAAAAAACATCGAGAAAAATGAGCAGTTCTTAGCGGAAAATGCGGGGGAAATCACTCCCCATCAGCTCAAAGACGTAAAAGAACATTTGTCATCTAAGAAAAAGTTTCTCAAAGAGTCCCAGGGTACGATTCAATAGCGTTACAAGGGGACGGCAGACCGTGTGAGAATTTCCCGCAAATAAACAACAATTAACAC
>CAZYJA010000064.1:0-11433 GCA_964647245.1 uncultured Syntrophomonas sp.
ATTTCCGGTCAGGCAATTCCGCCAGCTTTTGGGCATTTTAGGTTAGCTGAAACACTTCGGCATCATCTATATTTTCCATGGTGTTGTCGATGTTATTTTGGATTCTATCTACATTATCGCGGCGGTCATCGGGGTTATGTTTTCTCATAATTCAATTCTCCTTCATTTAAAATATTTATTGTCGGGTCCATTAGTATTGTTTGAAACAATATAATATTTTATTCCCCCAAATCGCGTTTGCATGCATCGCTATAATTCAGCGACTCGATTAAATTAACGATATCCAGGGGTAAAGCTGCTTCAAAATTAAGGGCTTGGCCAGTGCGTGGCTGTTCAAATCTGAGCTGATAAGCATGCAATGCCTGACGATCGATCATCGAGGATGGCTGGCCATAGAGAGTGTCACCGCAAATGGGATGGCCAGCCTCGCTAAAATGTACTCTTATTTGATGGGTACGTCCGGTATCCAAGGTCAGAGATAGCATGGTGTAATCCCCAAATCTTTTTAAGACCATAAAATTTGTGGCAGCCGGTTGACCGGAAAAATCAACCGTTCTTACAGGAGTGCCAGGATCAAGGTGGGCAATAGGTTGATTTATACAACCAGTATCTGCGGGGATAATGCCGTGAACAATGGCCAGATAGGTGCGGCGTATAGTGCCTCGTTGCTGCTGGCGGAAGACGGCCTGGTGGGCAAATTTACTTTTGCCGATCAGGATCAGACCTGAAGTGTCCTTATCCAGACGATTAATAGGCCTAAATAGCCGGGACTGTCCTTGCCCAGCCCAATAATACGCTACTGCATTAGCCAGAGTACCTCCCGATATTCCCTTGGAGGGGTGAACTGCTAATCCGGGCGGCTTATTAATTACCATCAAATCTGGGTCTTCATATATTATTTCCAAGGGAATATTTTCAGGCATAATATGGTTTTGCTCATTCAGCGATATATCCACGGTAACTTTATCACCAGCACTGAGGCGATAATTGGTATAAGTGACCTGACCATTAACCATGATTTTGTTTTGTTGTTTTAGCTTGGTCAACAAAGCATGGGAAACTTGCATGTGCGATACCAAAACATCCCGCAGAAAAGTATACTTATCGCCAACCTTAACCAGGTAATATAATTTATTGTCATCCATTGCAGATTACCTCATCGGGATAGTTAATTATTAACAGTACCCAATATTATATAATAAAAATCATATAATTATTTAGAGACATCCGGATTTTGACCGAGGAGAAAAATAGAATAGTTCTAGTTTTTGGGCCTGAAAAAGTCGAGGAATAATGGTAGAATAGTAAGATATGTATAGAATTGAGTGGTGGGCGAAATCTACCAAAAAGACAAGTTTGATAAGGCATAGCAGGGTAAACAAGTTTTAGATCCCGATAATACGGGATGATATAAATGAGGAGGAGTTAATATTAAGACTTTTAAAAAGGTGCTAATTGCAAACCGGGGAGAAATTGCAATCAGAATAATTAGAGCCTGTCATGAACTAGGTATTAGGACTGTCTCCATTTACTCCAAAGAAGATAGGTTAGCTCTATTCAGAACCAAATCTGATGAATCATACTTAATTGGTAACAATAAAGGTCCGGTTGAAGCTTACTTAGGTATTGAAGAGATAATTAGCCTGGGGATTAAAAAAGGAGTCGATGCAATCCATCCGGGATATGGATTCCTTTCCGAAAATCCTGAGTTTGCCAAGAAATGTATCGAATCAGGGATTGAGTTTATTGGGCCAACTCCTGAGATGATGGACCAATTAGGGGATAAGATTAAGTCAAAACTTATTGCTCAAAATATTGGCGTGCCCACTATTCAAGGAGTGGAAAAGCCGATCAGATCAGATAAAGAAGCTATCGATTTTGCTGCCAAGTGTTCTTATCCGATTATGCTAAAAGCTTCCGCCGGTGGTGGAGGTAGGGGCATGAGGATTGTAAGAAGCGAAGCTGACTTGCTCCGGGAGTTTCATAGTTGCAGAAATGAGGCCAAAAAGGCCTTCGGGAGTGACGATATTTTTGTAGAAAAATATCTGGAGCGGCCCAAACACATTGAAGTTCAAATACTGGGCGACAATTACGGAAATATCGTGCATTTATATGAGCGGGATTGTTCGATTCAAAGGCGTCACCAAAAGGTTATAGAATTTACGCCCGCATTGGCAATATCCGAAGCCAAGCGACAGGCAATTTGTCTCGATGCTATTAAAATTGCCCAATCAGTTAATTATCGAAGCGCAGGTACAGTTGAATTTCTGTTGGATGGGGAAGGAAACCATTATTTCATAGAAATGAATCCCCGCATTCAGGTTGAACATACCGTAACTGAAATGGTTACCGGAATTGATATTGTGCAGAGTCAAATCCTAATCGCGCAAGGTTATAAATTAAACTCCACCCAAATAGGTATCCCGAATCAAGAGGTCATTAAGGCCCGGGGATATGCCATACAATGTCGAGTTACAACTGAAGACCCGACTAATAGTTTCGCACCTGACACTGGTAAAATTGATGTATATAGGACCGGATCAGGTTCCGGCATTAGATTGGATGGCGGCAATGGCTATACTGGATCTACAATTAGCCCCTATTACGATAGTTTATTGGTTAAGATCACTTCCTACTCGAGAACCTTTGAAGATGCCATAAATAAATCCAAGCGGGCTTTGCGAGAAGCGGTAATTGGGGGAGTTAAAACCAACGAAGCATTCTTGCTGAATGTCCTGTCCCATCCGAAATTTAAAAAGGGCGAATGTGATACTAGTTTCCTGGACTTAACCCCGGAACTATTTGATATAGCCCCGGCCGAAGATCAAGAAGCAACCATACTTAAATTTATTGGGGAAAAGGTCGTTAATGAACATAAAGGCCCCGAGAGAGATTACGATGTGCCTAGAGTTCCGAAGATTATAAGAAATGATCAACTATCCGGAACTAAGCAGATTTTGGATGCCAAGGGTCCCCAGGGAGTTGTTGATTGGATAAAAAACCAAAATAAGCTCTTACTAACTGATACCAGCATGCGCGATGCTCATCAATCCTTAATGGCTACCCGTATCAGGAGCACTGATATGATTAGGATTGCCGAAGCCACGGCCCATTATGGCAAGGATTTATTCTCTATCGAAATGTGGGGGGGGGCTACATTTGATGTGGCTTATCGCTTCCTGAAGGAAAACCCCTGGGAACGACTGATTGAGCTCCGGAAAAAGATGCCTAACCTGATGCTGCAAATGTTATTCAGAGGAGCCAATGCGGTTGGTTATACCAATTACCCGGATAATGTGGTCAGAGCTTTTGTTAGAGAATCGGCTGAAGCGGGTATTGATGTATTTAGAATTTTCGATTCCCTCAACTGGTTAAAAGGAATGGAGACTGCTATTGATGAAACTTTAAAAACGGGTAAAATTGCCGAGGCCTGTATTTGCTATACTGGTGATATTTTAGATGAGAAGAGAGATAAATATTCGTTGAATTATTATATCCAGAATGCCAAGGAGATCGAAAAAATGGGAGCCCACATTTTAGGGATTAAGGATATGTCAGGGCTTCTAAAGCCATATGCGGCTCAAAAGCTGATAAAAGAGTTAAAAAGCGAAATTTCAATACCGATCCATCTGCATACTCATGATTCCAGTGGCAATGGCGTAGCCACCCTGCTAATGGCAGCTGAAGCCGGGGTGGATATAGTTGATACTGCTTTTAACAGCATGTCAGGCCTAACCAGTCAACCAGCCTTGAATTCGGTAGTGGCAGCATTGGAAAATACCAGCCGGGCTACTAACATAAATTTGGATGAGATTCAGGAGATTGCAGATTATTGGAGTGATATTAGACCGATCTATGGCCAATTTGAATCAGGGCTGAAATCAGGAACGGCTGAAATATATAAATACGAAATTCCCGGTGGTCAATATTCTAATTTAAAACCCCAGGTAGAGAGTTTTGGACTAGGGCATAAATTTAAAGAAGTAAAAGAAATGTATAAGACGGTTAACGATATGCTGGGGGACATTGTAAAAGTTACCCCATCATCAAAAATGGTCGGAGATCTAGCCATTTTTATGGTTCGCAATGATTTAAACCCCGACAATATAATTGAAAAAGGCCAGCATTTAGCATTTCCCGATTCGGCGGAAGCCTATTTTGAAGGTATGATGGGGCAACCGGTGGGGGGGTTCCCGGAAAAACTGCAGGAGATAGTACTTAAGGGCAAGGAACCAATTACTTGCCGACCCGGAGAACTTTTGCCAGATGCTGATTTTGACTTGATTGGTAAACTGCTGGAACATAATTTTGGCATTAACCCCACTATGCGAGATATTTTGAGCTATTCACTATATCCCAAAGTATTTGAAGATTATCTGGAATTCAGAAAAGAATATGGTGATCTAAGCAGAATAAATAGCCCCGTATTTTTCGACGGAATCAGCCAGGGTGAAACCCGCGAAGTAGAAGTAGGGGAAGGGAAAATATTTATCATCAAGCTGGTGAACATTGGAAAAGTTGATAAGGAAGGCAATAGAAAGATTTACTTTGAGGTAAATGGAAACCAAAGGGAAATCAGCATCTTTGACAAAGGTTATCTAAAAGGCGAAGTAATCACAACGACAATGTTTGCCGATCCTGATAAGAAAAATGAGATTGGAGCCAGTATTCCCGGAACAGTTGCCAAAGTACTTGTTAATGACGGGGATCTGGTAAGTGCAGGCCAAAGCTTAATTATCATCGAAGCTATGAAAATGGAGACCCAAATTACAGCTCCCATTAGTGGCAAAGTGTTAGGCATAACCGTAAAAGAAGGTCAACAAGTAAAAAACAGAGAATTATTAATGCAGATAGATTAGAAACTTAGTGATCAAGCAGATAGGCACCAAACAGTTGTGGATTGGAGGCAATAACGGATATGAACGCGAGTTTGAATGCTGATGTCTATAACGCATGGACTGATTTTGTTAACAAAGGTATCGTTTTGGAGGGCCAAATCAGACCGGAAATTCTAGAATCATGGCAGAGAAGCCGAGGAATTGATCCTTTTGCCAAACACCGGCACCAATTGCCCAACCGTATGCTACAGGCTAAACTGGCAGAAAATGTGCAGCTTATATCACTTGCCAGGCCAATAATGAGGGATATCAGTGAAGTTGCGGGACTTGATTTTGTGGTCTTGTCAGATCAAGATGGCTATATTGTAGATATGGCTGGGGAGCCCAAATATTATGAACTTTTAGGGCTTCGTTTCAGCGAGACAAACATAGGAACCAACGCCATTGGAACATCTCTGGTTGACGATAAGGCCCTAGAAGTTAAAGGCTCAGAACATTATTGCCATTGTTATCATTCCGCCTATGGTGCGGCCGTGCCAATACACAACATTAGAGATACAATAATCGGTATATTGGCAGTTTATAATTTTTCAACTGCTTTGCCAGCTGGTATATTACAGACTCTAAAACTAGGTGTGAAGGTAATTGAAAACCAAATTGAATATAAATCAGAGCAATCAGAAATTATTCACATATATCATAATACCTGTTCATCTATCATTGATTTTTTTAGTGATGGTTTTTTTGTTGTTGATGCCAAGGATAATATTATCAATGTTAATTTAAGTGCTTTGAAATTACTGGGGATCAACGACCGGGAGTCTTTGATTGGAGAGTTCTTAGGGAATATCGTGGCTGATAACCATGGGGTACTAACAAATCTACTTTCGAGTAATCCCAATGAATTTATTAATAAATTTTCATTAAAGGGTGCCCACGGTTTAGTTCCCTGCTCGTTGGTGCGGAGACGTATAACCAAAAATCCCGACGGATCCCAACAAACTGTGCTTGGATTCGTGGTCGAAGGGGAAAAAGATGAGTCAGACAAACAGTATGTATTTCCTGGTACATATGGAGATGACAATTCTAATTTTCATAATCTGGTTGGACATAGTGAAAAATGGATAGAAATTAAAAAGCTGTCCATGAGAGCAGCACGTGTTTCCTCAAGTGTACTTATTGAGGGAGAAAGTGGAACTGGTAAAGAGCTGGTAGCTCGGGCAATACATGATGAAAGCGGGTTAAAAGGGCCTTTTGTAGCCATTAATTGTGGTGCTATACCTAAGGAATTATTGCAGAGTGAACTGTTCGGTTATGAAGATGGATCATTTACTGGTGCTAAGAAAGGCGGAGGTATAGGAAAATTGGAAATGGGGGACGGGGGGACCGTGTTCCTGGATGAAATCGGAGAAATGCCCTTTGATATGCAGGTTAATCTGCTTAGATTCCTGCAGGATAAAATGATTACCCGGATAGGCAGTTCCATTCCCAAAAAGGTTGATGTGAGAATTATAGCGGCAACGAACCGAAAGCTGAAAACTGAGGTAAGTATGGGCCGATTCCGTGAAGATTTGTATTATAGGCTTAATGTAATAAGCATTGAATTACCTCCCCTTAGAGAGAGAATACTTGATATACCTCCTATTACCAGGTTTTTTATTCAGACCTTGTGCAGTCAGTTCCAAAGGAACGTATTAAGTATTAGTGATGCTGCAATGCATATACTTTGCGCTTATAACTGGCCTGGAAATGCAAGAGAACTTAGAAATATTATTGAAAACGCGGTGGTATTTGCAGAAGGCAATATAATTACTGATGATATTCTTCCATCCTATCTGAAAAAAAGTGCTCCGGTTCAAATTACTGCGTCTTTTTCTGATAAAAAGCCACTTGAGATGAGTATCGCTGATGAAACTTTGCGCGGACTGACCATCGATGAAGCCAGAAAATACAGTCAGAAAGCTAATGCGGAGACGGAACGCGATGAAATCGTGAGATTATTAGGTGAATTCGAGGGTAATATCAGTAATGTAGCCCGCTATATGGGTGCTGCCAGGAGTACCATTTATCGCAAAATGAAAAACTACAAAATTAATGTCTGAATCAAAGTGGAGCGATGTGTAGTGTAGCGTAGCGAGTGATCCGTTGCGCTACATTGTGGTTAATACAAAATGTTACTGGAATTACTTAATTAATAGTCTTAACTGGATAGAATACATGATAAGGACCGCTTTTATAAGGGGTTCCTTTTTTGTTGATGAATTTCAACATGGTTGGCATGATAATTGCTCTATCTTATGGCTAGACGATGTGAGTTATCAATTCTTGAGGGGAAAACTGTATTCAGGATGAAAGGATCGCATTATGCCTTATACCATAATCGGGAAGGAAGTATAGGGGTATGAATAGGGAGGCGATATAACCTACAAAGTACATTGATTTTTATATGGAAATATTTTGTGAAAGGGCGGATTTATAATGACATTTATGGATGAGTACAAAAGTAAACTGATTACCCCGGAGAAAGCAGCTCAGCAAGTTAAGTCCGGTGATTTAGTAGCCTATGGGCATTTTGGTTTATTCCCGGCCGAATTTGACAAGGCACTGGGTCAAAGAGCTGGCGAAAATCTGTTAAATGTGACAATTGATGTTGCATCATCCGTAAGATTCCCTGAGGTCGTAAAAAACGACCCGGATATGAAGACATTTACTTATTATAGCAATCACTTTAACGGTATAGATCGTAAGCTGGGGGACATGAACCGCATTTCTTATGTTCCCACTTCGTATCACGAATTACAGAAAATCCGTTTTGAGGCGGACCAGCCTTTTGATAAAAAAAATATCATGTGCCTTACGACCTGTCCCATGGATTCCCATGGTAATTTTAATTTTGGTATAGCTGCTTCAAATACTTACGCAACTCTTAAAAATGCGGATTTAATCATAGTTGAAGTAAATGAGAAAAACCCTTATTGCATGGGCGGAGCCATGGAAAGCATCAATATACGAGATGTAGATTATATTATCGAAACCGACGAACGGATATTTGTAATGCCTCCCGCTGGTGAACCGAGCGATACCGAAAAACAGATTGCGGCTCATATTATGCCCATGATTCCAAACCGGGCTTGCTTACAGCTGGGAATTGGCGGAGTGCCTAATACTATCGGCGCATTAATAGCCCAATCAGATATTAAAGACCTCGGTATCAACACAGAGATGTTCTGTGACACTATGGTGGACATGTACGAAGCTGGAAAAATCACTAACAAGTATAAAACCAGGGATGTGGGCAGGAGCAGTTTTACCTTCTGCTTTGGAAATGCAAAGACTCATCAATTCCTGGATCATAATCCGCAAATTGCAGCTTATGACTGTAATTATACGAATAACCCCAAGTATATAGCTCTAGAGGATAATGTTATTTCTATCAACAATATCATAGAAGTTGACCTCTTTGCCCAAGTATGTTCAGAATCAAACGGATTCAGGCAGATATCCGGAACCGGGGGTTCGCTTGATTTTCATATAGGAGCCTGGGAATCGAAAGGCGGCAAGGGATTTATGGCGTTTAATTCTACCTATACCGATAAACAAGGTAAGGTTAAGTCCCGTATTAATCCTTGTTTGCCACTAGGGGCTATAGTTTCTGTCCCACGAGTACTGGTAAATTGGCTGGTTACTGAATATGGTGCAGTCAACATGCGAGGCCGTTCAGTTTGGGGTATGGCTGAAGGGGTAATAAGTATTGCTCATCCTGATTTCCGCGATGATTTAATCAAGAATGCCAAGGAAATGAAAATATGGTCCCCCACTAATAGGATTCCTTACTAGAACGGATGTTTGTAATTTATAAGAAGATAATTAAAGAAAATGGAGGGATAAATCGTGGCTTCTAATTTTGCTTATAAAAATACTCGGGATTTTAAATTCATATTAAAAGAATGGCTTCCCCTTAATAAAGTTCTGGCTTATCCGCGTTACAGTGAAAACTATGCCGTTGATGATGTTGATATGATCCTGGACACAGTTCTCAAAATGACCAAAGATATTGTTGAACCTACTTCTGATGACGGTGAAATCAACCCCATAAAATTTGAAAACGGCCAGGTAATCATTTCTCCGACTGTACCCCCTGTATATAAAAAATTGCAGTCAGAAGGCTGGGGCTGCAGCAACAATGACACCAGTGAAGGGGCAGTGGTTTTGCCTCAAGTAATGATGTTTCCACTATGGGAAATGTTCTCCGCGGCTAACCCTGCGTTCGTACCCCCATTCCTGTGTATGGCTCAGGGGTCTTCAATGTTGGTGGACGCACTGGCTCCCGAAGATATCAAACAGAAGTTCTTGCCCAAGATGTTCTCCGGTGATTATACCGGTACCATGTGTTTGACCGAACCTCAGGCTGGTTCGGATGTCGGAGAAATTGCCAGTAAGGCTTATCCTACCGATGATCCTAGGGTTTTTAAAGTAAAAGGCCAGAAAATCTTTATAAGTAATGGTGATAACAATTTCGCCGAAAATATCGTGCACATGTTCTTGGCACGGGTGGATGGGGCATTGCCGGGCACTAAAGGTATCTCACTGTTCCTGGTACCCAAGTACTGGATTAATGATGATGGCAGTCAGGAATTTAATGATGTAATCGCCACAGGAGTGGAGAAGAAGATGGGGATGCATGGAAATCCCACCGTATCCTTGAGTTTCGGTGACAATAATGAGTGCCGAGGTTATCTTTTAGGCAGAAATCCTATGGAACATGAAGGCAAGGGCGATGGAATGTCCTTGATGTTCAAAATGAT
The DNA here is from genome assembly GCA_964647245.1 of uncultured Syntrophomonas sp. Lineage (GTDB taxonomy): Bacteria > Bacillota > Syntrophomonadia > Syntrophomonadales > Syntrophomonadaceae > PHAA01. The sequence continues at coordinate 9,644 of CAZYJA010000064.1, forward strand.
GAACGAGGAACGTTTGGTTTGCGGGATACTCTCAGTAAGTGTGATAGCCAATTCCTATTATAATGCCAAGCAGTATGCCAGCGAACGAATTCAGGGAACACCTTTTACCAATCCGAAAAAAGGCAGAGTAGCTATCATAGAACATGAAGATATTAAAAGAGCGCTTTTAAGATTAAAATCCATCGCCGAAGCCTGCCGGGCCATGATTTACAAGGGATATCTAGATATCGATATAAACCATTGGGATCCTGACCCGGCAGAAAGAAAGAAAGCCGACGATGAACTGGGCGTAATTATTCCTCTAGCCAAAGCATATTGCAGTGAAATATCCTGGGATGTGATCGGTACCGAGGCTATTCAGATTTACGGTGGATATGGGTTCATTGCGGATTATCCCTGTGAAAAAATGGCGCGTGATACTAAGATTAACACTCTGTACGAAGGAACTACTTATATACAGGCCATGGATCTGGTAGGACGTAAATGGAGTATGGAAAAGGGAGCCGTTTTTGCACGCTGGATGCAGGATAACAAAACCTTCTACGAAACTAATAAGCAGGCCCCAGGGTTTGAAAAAGAATTTGATCAACTGGGCAAGGCTATAAAGGCTTATGAAGAAATTCAGAAGGCTATGGCTGGATTTGCTCAGGACAAAGAGACGCTGGGACTAATACCCACTTTTGCCAAACGGGTTTTGATGGCTACTGCTGAGCTGCTTGGCGGCAAACTGCTTCTCGATCAAGCCTTGTTAGCGGATAAAAAGGTAAAAGAGCTGGGAGAAGACCACTACGACTATAAATTCTACAAGGGCAAAATCCTGTCAGCCAGATATTATCTGCTGAATGAGGTGCCTCATGTGGCCAATTTGGCAGAAATAATTAAACTTGCCGATACCTCAGTTCTTACTATAGATAGTGATTGTTTTGATTATTAGATAATAAAGTTGTTTAAATAGGTGGTATGGGGAGGAAGCTTTTTAGTCTCCCCCCTAGCCCTCCTGATGATTTGAAAAGGAGAGAAAAAACATGGAGTTTTCGTTAAGCAAGGAACAGCTTCTAATTCAAAAAATGGCCCAGGATTTTGGCAATAAATTCCTTGCGCCTGTTGCTGAGCAGATAGATCTGGATAATAAGATCCCTGATGAAATTATAAAAGGGCTTTCTGAACTAGATCTTTTTGGACTGCCTTTCAAAGAGGAATATGGTGGAGCAAGCGCAGGCTATGATTGCTATGTTCTGGCCATGGAGCAACTGGGCAAGGTGTCGAGCGGACCTGCCATTACTATATCGGTTAATTGCCTGGGGTTAGGGGCTATAGACAAATTTGGCACTTCAGAACAAAAGAACAAGTACATGCCCAAAGCATGCAGAGGTGAACATTTAGCCTCCTTTGCCTTTACCGAACCGGGAACCGGGTCAGATCCCAAACAAATTACTACCCATGCTGTAAAAGAGGGTAATCATTATATAATAAACGGAACCAAGCGCTTTATTAGCAATGCGGATTACCACGGTCCTATGGTAGTGTTCGCCACCGACACTGAAAGCGGCAAACCAACCGCCTTTATCGTGGATAAATTCTGCGAAGGATATTCGATTTCGGAACCCTGGCATAAAATAGGCTATCGTGGTGGTAACCTTCTCGATGTATATTTCAAAGATGTAAAAGTACCGGCTGAAAACGTACTGGGTAAAATTGGAGGAGGTTTCCCGGTATTAACTTATGGAATCGCCTTTGGCAAGGTTGGTATCAGTTCCATTGCTCTCGGTGGAATCCTGGCTGCTTATGAG
>CAZYJA010000065.1:0-11396 GCA_964647245.1 uncultured Syntrophomonas sp.
TTGTTTATTTGCGGGAAATTCTCACACGGTCTGACGTTCTTTCTGTAACAGTGCTACGCTCTTTGTTTCCTTACTCTTTCATCGCCAAAGAAACTGTCTCCTGAATTGATACCAAGCAAATCCACCTGATAAACACCATTATCACATCGTTGTCTCGCTAATCTAACCATACCAAAATCTAATCCAATTAAAAAGACCCAACGTTTTTTCCCGCCGGGTCCCATTGTTCATATTCTTAAGTTTTACTGTGTTACAGAAAGAACGTCCCGGTGTAACACGCATTACTTGGTTTTACTTTTGTCTTTATTTTGGATAGTTAGCAACTTAAATGCTGGTTCCACAGAAACGGACTTATTACTTGTCTTTTCAGAAGCTTCCTCTTTTATTTCATATTCTCTTTGAAGAACAAGCTGGTGAACTAATCGAACTCCTAATACCATAAAAACGAGAACTAAAAAGGAGTAAAAATAATTCTAATTAATTAGCTTGTACATATTAATCAAACTAAATATCGGTTGTATAATGAATGCCGCAACCGCAGCTAGAACCACGGTGACTGTCGCAAAGGATTTCCGCTTAGGAAAATATTGGTATGCCAACATGAACGCAACATGTATGGCATATTTTTCTTGCTCTGTTAAACCCAGAAATGCTTAACCTTGCCCTCTTGTCTTACTATCTAGCTTTATCATCCCATATAGCATTATTATTTTGCAGTATAGCCCCCATCAATGAGTAAGGAAGAACCTGTCATAAACTCATTTTCGCATAAAAAAATGATTGCATGGGCAATTTCGTCTGCGGTACCGATTCTGCCAATCGGGTGCTGTGCAACCAATCCTTCGTAATAGTCTCCCAGAGCTTCTCGGTTAACCATTCCTGATTCAACATATCCGGGGCATACTGCATTTACACGGATATTCTTATCAGCATATTCTAAGGCAAGTGATTTTGTCATTAAGGTTACGGCGCCTTTACTTGCATTGTAAGCAAAAGCTCCAGCCTGTCCAACATGTCCTAAAATTGAAGAATTATTAATAATTGATCCACCGCCTGTTTTAAGCATTTCTTGAATCGCATATTTTGAACCGAAGAATACGCCATTCTGATTAATTGATATAACTTTATTGTATTCTTCAAATGAAAGTTCATGGGTTGAGGTAATAACTCCGATCCCAGCGTTATTTATCATGATATCCAGTTTTCCATAAATTTGTACAGTTTGTAATACCAGGTTCTGAACTGATTTTTCGTCCGCAACGTTTACTGCAATAAATTTCGCTTCTGCACCTTTTTGTTGTAATTGTTTTTCCAAGGCTTTTCCTGCCTCTTCGTTATTGTCAGAGATTACAACTTTTCCACCCTTATCGATTAACGCTTTGACAGTTGCTAAGCCAATTCCAGAAGCACCCCCGGTTACAATTGAAACTTTACCTTTTAAATTCCACATATGTCCTCCTTAAATTTCTTTTATTGAATATTCTTGTCATATGAAACCACAAATCCGGTGATATTAGAACCAGGATTCCGGCAATCGGAAACCGCCTTACTTTTGCTTGATTAATAATTACACTGAGCAAGGCAAAAGTACATCCATCTCTCCGGTTCCCACGTTCCGGAACAGCGGTTTCCAAGGCCCGGACAATCAGCGTAAAACGGACCGGAATACTCACTTTTATCAGACGATATCTTTGTTTTCTAGTATCCAGCATATTTTTGTTTTCTATTCTTTTAATGCTATTTCACATTCGTCTTTAATCACATGACATGATTATCCGATATATTAAAAAGACCCAACGTTTTTTTCCGCCGAGTCCCATTTTTCAAATTCTTAAGTTTTGCTGTGTTACAGAAAGAACGTCCCGGTGTAACACGGTGTAACACTACCGGTACTTGCCCATATTACAAATATCATCATCAATGTTATTCATTGTAAAAAGCATGCCTGAGGTGTAATGACAGAGCAACATAATTCGATTTAGCTTGGGCATGTTGTTAATGGGCATTATTTCCTTATTATTCAGAATTATATGACACACTCCATTTCTATGAATATTGCCTTTAATTATTTTGGTAAGTTCTTCAACGTCGTCCTCGGTCAGACTAGAAGTAATTTTTCTATTATACAAGCTTATTAAAATATCCCTTTTATCTTTGAAAGGAACCGGTTCAATACTATTAATGATGTGAACAGCATCTTCATCAGACTCAATCAAAGAAAAAAGGGTTGTGGCCAGTTGGCAGTATAGTGCTTGTAAAACGGGCAGGAATAGTTTATTTGAGGTTATTCCGGTACCAATTTTCGCAGCGGTATCAGCAAAGTAATAATTAGTAATATTGTCTATAGTGCCCTCTTGAAGTATCCATGCTTTAGCAAATCTTCTTAAGGCCATATGGTAATCGATTGCTTCACCGTCTTCACTTCCTTGAGGAGCTAGTCCATATTTATGCATAGCGAAACACAAATAATAAAATGCACCCGAACCTTCCCTGGACCCTTCGGCAAATAAATTGGCCGAATTTATAAAATCCCTTTTTATTAAATAGCTCATGGCTTCGTTATAGCAGTCTTTGTTATTCATAAAAAATTGCTCCCTTCCCTCAAATTTGATCTAGTGTATATTGACTTCTTCAACTAAAGTAGAATTCCTGCAAATATTCCAAAACTTGGCATACTTGTTCATCGTGAATCTATCGTCTTAGTTCAATCTATCATCATTAAGGTGCTAGTACGTTTACATTTTGGTTTGGATATTTCCAATGTTGTAATAATCCATTAATAAGCTTGAGTCTAACTTTTAATCAGAACCTCCCGCGGTGAGGCGTGGATGCTCACCATTCAAAAAGCAAAACCCGCCTCAATAGCGGGTTTGGTGTTTTCAGATATTAAGTTGTTGGGCTCTTACGCGCCAAATTGTTCTTCCAGCCAGGCTCGAATCTCATCTCTTACTACGATAAAAGAAGCCAATATTTCCTCCTCACTGCCTGCGCTCCGAGCACTTGAAAAACTATGGTGAATAATATTGGATCCGGGAAAATAAGGGCAGGATTCCTTGGCTTTATCGCACACCGTTACTACATAATCAAAGTCCATAGTTTGAAACTCATCGATACTCTTGGACCGGTGGTTGGACATATCAATCCCTAGCTGTTCCATGACTTTAATGGCATAGGGATTAACCTCAGAGGGGATCACCCCAGCGCTATATGCTTCGTAACGATCGGGGTAAAGCATTCGTAGGAGAGCCTCAGCTAGTTGGGAGCGTCCTGAGTTTTGATTACAAATAAAAAGCACCTTTTCTTTATTATGAATATCACTCATAATTAATCTCCCTTATTTCTTTATATACCTGAAATCAAGTACTTTCTCTTTTAATTCAACATCTTTGCGCAGGATTTCTTGGCCTTCAATTAAATACTTATTATCGTGATGATTTTTATTCGTTTTGATTTCATCTTGAACTATCTTTATATAAGCAAGGTCATCTGATATTTTAGACTCTAGAGCTAACTGAAGCCGGTATAACTCTTCTTCATTAAACATACTACCCATCCTTTATGAGTTATTGACCAGACTAGAGCCTATCTCAGGTAAACAGTGATGACCCGGGAGATTTTTCTTTTACTAAGGACTCTATGCTCTGGCCATAACATTTATATCAATCCGCCGGCCTTCAACCATATAGATGACCATCTCTCCCAAATTGGTGGCATGATCTGCAATTCTTTCCAGGTGTCCCGCCACCAGAAGCAATGAGGTGGCTTGAGGTATATTGCCCTGGTCACGCATCATGTAAGCCAAGAGCTCATGGAATACTAAATCATACAGGGCATCCACTTCTTTTTCCCTGGTTACCAAGCTTAAAGCTAGATCTACGTCGCCATCAATGAAGGCTTTTAAGGCAATTCCCAGCATGTCCTGCGCTATCTGCGCCATTTTAGGTATATCAATCAAAGGCTTCATGTAGGTCTGTTCATATAGGTCGATGGCAATTTTGGCGATATCCTCGGCGTGATCTCCCATCCTTTCCATATCTCCGATAATACGAAAAGCGGTGCCAATAAAGCGCAGATCTTTGGCCAGAGGCTGTTTCAATGCAATCAGGCAGAGGCATTTCTTTTCAATATCCAGTTCCATTTGATCAATAATATCATCTTTTTCGATGACTCCCCGGGCAAGTTCCAGGTTTTTTTCTAATAAAGAGCGATTGGCCTTATAAATCTGCTCCTGCAACAGACTACCCATTTTCAAAATATCTTCTTTTAGTATTTCCAACTGACTGCCTAGAGAATCAATTGTCAAGGTAACTACATCCTTCCTCATTATATAGTAATTTATTAACCGAATCTCCCCGTAATGTAATCTTCGGTTTTTTTATGGTTTGGATTAACAAACAGTTCCTTGGTGCGATTAAACTCAACTAGATCGCCGTTCAAGAAAAATCCAGTAAAGTCAGATACCCGCGCCGCCTGTTGCATATTATGGGTAACAATAACGATAGTATAATTCTTTTTTAGCTCGGCAATCAATTCTTCCAATTTGGAGGTGGAGATGGGATCAAGAGCCGAGGCCGGTTCATCCATCAGTATTACTTCTGGATCAACTGCCAGTACCCGCGCTATCACCAGGCGCTGCTGCTGGCCGCCGGACATGCGGGCCGCCGGTGAATTTAAGCGGTTGCTCATTTCATTCCACAGGTTGGCAGCCTGCAGGCTTTTCTCCACAATTTCGTCCAGTTGGCCTTTATTTTTAATTCCATGAATTCTTGGTCCATAGGCAACATTTTCATAGATCGACATTGGAAAGACCGATGGCTTTTGAAACACCATCCCCACTCTTTTTCTTAGACCCACTACATCTACGTCTTTTTCATAGATCGACGCATCATCGAGGTAGACCTGGCCTTTTATGGTCGTGCCTTCGATAAGTTCGTTGAGGCGGTTAAGCGTACGCAGGAAAGTTGATTTCCCGCAGCCACTGGGTCCAATCAGGGCAGTTACCTGGTTGGCCTTGACTTCCATATTAACGCCATGTAAGGCTTGGAAATCCTGATAATAAACCTCCAGATCGACACTTCTCATCTTAATGCGGTTATTAACATTGCTGACATTATTCATACTAACACTTTCCATGATGCTTATCCTCCTGTTTAACGCATTGCCTGGGTCAGCCTCTTCAGGCTAAGATTAGCCAGGTAGTTTATGATAATAATTAAGAGCACAATCAGCAAAGCGGTCGCGAAGGCCCGTTCGGTAGATATTCCCTCCATAGCCATTATATACAGATGAACCGACATAGTCCGAGCCGGATCCGCAGGCGATATCGGCATACCCAAAGAACTTCCGGCGGTAAGGATAATTGCGGCGGTTTCGCCCACCGCGCGACCGATGGAAAGAATAATGCCAGTAACAATCCCTGGCAAAGCCGAAGGAAGAATGACCTTGCGGATGGTCTGCCATTTGCTGGCTCCCAGGGCCAAACTGTTCTCCCGGTATTCAGGCGCTACCGTTAGAATCGCTTCCTGAGCGGTGCGAGTAATAGTGGGCAGGATCATTATCGCCAAGGTCATACTTCCTGATAGTATAGACCAGCCCAGGTCTAAGAATATTACAAAGAATACAAAGCCGAACAAACCAAATATGATCGAAGGTATGCCTGCCAGAGTCTCGGCGGTGAGGTTCACCAGCCGCGCAAATTTACTCCGGCTGCAGGCATATTCTTCCAGATAAATGGAGCTGCCAACCCCAACAGGTACCGCTATAATAAGTGACATCAGGGTTAAATACAGGGTGCTGACAATAGTTGTTGATATGCCCCCGGCCCGCCCCGCTCGGCTGGGTGGCTGCAGGATAAAATCCAGACTGACGGTGGAAAACCCTTTTATCACTACATAACCAATTATGCCCGCTAAGATTGCCACGATAATTAATCCTGACAGCCAAAATCCCAAGGTTATTAACCTGTCTTGCGACTTACTTTTTGCCATTCGAAATACCTGCCTTAACCGCAACATTTACCATTAGATTTAAAGATACAATAAAAACAAACAAAACCATCCCGGTAGCAAAGAGGGCGGCCTGGTGATCTCCGGCTGCATAACCCATTTCCAAGACAATGTTGCTGGTCATAGTTCGCACCGGGGCCAGGATACTTCCTGGAATTACCGTAGAATTACCCGTTACCATTACCACTGCCATAGTCTCACCTATGGCCCGACCCATTCCTAATACCACTGCGGTAATAATACCGGAACGGGCTGCGGGAATTATGACCCGGGCAATTGTTTGATTGTGAGTAGCGCCCAAGGCCAACGAGCCTTCTTTGTATTCGTTCGGAACGGCCAGAATGGAATCACGGGATATATTGATGATGGTGGGAAGAATCATGATTCCCAAAACAATAGCACCCGCTAATACGCTAAGACCATTCCCGCCCAAATATTCGCGAATAAAGGGTACGATAACAATGAGTCCTACAAATCCATAGACTACCGAAGGTATACCTGCCAGCAGTTCCACCATATTCCCCAGCAGTCTGCCCGCCCGAGGAGGCGCTATCTCCGCCATGAATATGGCGGTCGTAATACCTAGGGGTACTGCCCACAACATAGCGGCAGTGGTCACTGCCAAAGAACCAACCAACATGGTCCAAATACCAAACACACCTTTGGTCGGCCGCCAATCAGAATTGAACAGGAAATCGCCCAGGCCAGTCTGAATCAAAAGTGGAAGCCCTTTGGCGAAAATAAACACGGTGATAAGGGCAATCACGATTATGAAAAGAGCGGCGCATAACCCTAAAACTTTTTCGATTAGTTTTTCACCCCTACGGTGGAGCGTTCTTGGCTTAACTTGGTGCATCTTCTTTACCTTCCCCAATGGAATAGCGAATGCTGTTTCATTTTTGAACACTGATCGCTCCTTCTTCAACAATTAGCTTTTGTCCCTCTGCGCTTAGCACGAAGTCGATGAACGCTTTAGCCAGGCCAGTAGGTGCGCCCTTGGTCGCGTACAGGAATGGCCGCTGTATTTTATAAGTGCCTGCTTTTACATTCGCTTCATTGGCGGCGATACCATCAATATCCAAGGCTTTGACCTCCTGGTTGAGACTCGACAACGAAACATAGCCGATAGAATTTTTATCACCAGCAACGGTAGTCCGCACCGCTCCGGTGGAATTTTGAATGATAGCCGTTTTGATGATATCCTTCTTCTTCATAACCAATTCAGTGAAGGCCTCCCGGGTACCTGAACCATCTTCTCTGGATACCACAGTGATGGGAGCATCAGGACCACCTATTTCTTGCCAGTTTTTGATGTTGCCTAAATAGATATTCATGACCTGCTCGCCGGTTAATGTTTTTAGGGTATTCGTGGGATGAACCACAATCGCAATTCCATCCAGGGCAATGGTGGTGTCAACCAGATTTTGGGCTTTTTCTTCAGCTTTAAGGGCTCGTGAAGAGGCGCCTATCCCAGCTGCTCCTGAAATAGCGGACTCAACTCCTACGCTGGAACCTCCCCCCTGGACATTAATCTTCACCTCTTTGTTTTGGGCCATAAAGGCTTCGGCCAATACTTCACTAAATGGCTGCACCGATGTAGATCCCGCAACGGTTAGAGTGCCTGTCAAAGCGGGGGTTGGGGTTGGCGTGGTTTCCTTTGGTCCGCACCCGGATACCAGGGCTGCACCTAAAAGCAATACTCCCACCAACATAAAACTAGCTTTTCTTTGAAATTTTTTGACTAACATTTTATCAATTCCTCCCATTTCTATTTATTCGGTTCACTACGATTAGCTTACAATCACTTTGTAAAAGTAAGACCCTTGATATATTAATATTGGGTTTACTTAAAGTTAACTTTTTGTAAACCTGGTTTATCTTTTGACCCGGCAGTTTGATATCTTCCCACCTATTCTTAACCAAACCTTAATATGATTTAGTCAAATATTTTACCTTCGGTTGTTATTCATTAAACATTAGGAGAGTAAAATAGATTTTAGATGAATGTCGATAGGTTAGAGAGGGGGGATAAAGGTGGATAAAAAGTTAATCGATGAGATCCTGATAGAGATTGGTCTGGAACACATTGAGCCTTATGAAACCGAACCAGAATAGAATGGAGCTATTTAAGTAATAGGCTTAAATAGCTCCATTTTAATTTTCTGCCGATTGCTGGCAGTCTTAGCGATTGCAATTGTTTATTTCCCACATAACCATTAAATAGGAGTGGGTTATTAATATATATTACTATAAGTTGGTTTAGTTTTTTGCTCTGGACAACTTCCAATGGTCTATTTGGGGAGGGTAATGGAAAAGGTCGAACCCTTACCTACCGTGCTTTCAACGGTTACCTGCCCCTTGATGTTTTCCAACAGGTGTTTTACAATGGCCAGTCCCAGACCCGTTCCCCCGGTTTTTCTGGATCTGGCTTTGTCTACCCGATAAAATCTTTCGAATATCCTAGCCATTTCCTGCTCGGGAATACCGATGCCGTTATCCTTCACCCTAATTTTCACTTCATCGCCCAGGTCTTCCAATTCTATATCTACCTGGCCATAGTCTGCACTGTACTTTATGGCGTTATCTAAGAGGTTAATGAGGATCTGTTCAATTAACTCAGGGTCGCTGGTCAGTTCGATGATGTATTTTGGCTCAGTATAATTCAAAAGGATATTTCTTAGCCCGGCTAGCTTAAACATCCGCTCCACCGTCTCACTAACCAACTTATTTATATTTACGGTCCGCAGATTTAACTTATATGCCTCTGACTCCAATTTGGATAATTCCAATAATTCATTAATTAAACGGGACAGGCGTTGGGCTTCGTCGTATATTATATGAGTAAACTCTCTGACGTTATCTGCATTCTTCCCATCCTCATCCAATAGGGTTTCAGCGAAACCACTAATACTAGACACCGGCGTCTTTAATTCATGGGATACATTAGCAACAAAATCTTTGCGCACTTGTTCCAGACGTTTCAATTCGGTAATATCATTTAGAACCACCAGAACATCGTGTGAAGCCAAGGCTTCATTTTTTATAGCTACAACATTGGCTTCGATAATCCTGGCCCCCAGAGTATGCAATACTATGCTGCGTTTTACCGGATGCAGGCTTATTTTAGCTTCATCAATCATGGCCAAAAGTTCATAGGTAGTTATGAGCTCAACATGTTTCCTCCCTACAAAGTTGGCCCCGAACCCTAGCAAGGACATCGCGGCCGGATTGGCGTACACAACTCTCCCGTCTTTGCCAATCATCATGATACCATTGACCGTATTACTTAGAATGGCCTCCAGGCGGTTTTTCACTTCCGATATCTCCTGCATACTCTGTTCGATATGCTGGCCCATCTCATTAAAAGCCCGCGCCAATATCCCCATTTCATCGGCGGAATGCACCGAGGTGCGCCGGTGCAGATTACCCCCGGCCATATCCTGCACGGCGGCAGTGATATCCCGAATTGGTTTAGAAAAATAATGCGCCAGGATAAAACTCAACAAGAAGGCCAGTAACCCACACAGCAGCGCCGCCATTAGAATGACGGAAAAGGCATGCTGATAGATGGCTCGCAGTTCAGCCAAAGGCACTGCCAAACGCACCGCACCATTTATTTCGCCATTATCAAATGGAACCGCTACATACAGCATATTCACCTTGAGTGTGTCACTGTAGCGCATTTCCGCCCCGATGCCCCCTTGCAAGGCGGCATATACTTCGGGACGACCGCTATGACTGTCCAAATTGCCCGCCTCAACCGAAGAATCGCCGATTACCATCCCATTGGCATTTATGATGGTAATTCTGGCATCGCTGTCTTTTGCGGCCACATTGCATATATCCTGATAGCTGCGAGCAGTTTCGGTATCTGCCTGGCGATATTTGGTCATATCAGCCACCAGGAAAGCTTCCTTGGTCATCCTGGTTTCCATATTCTTTAAATAGTAGTCTTTGAAAGTGACATAGCCCAACCCTCCCAGCAGTATCAGCAGCACAGATATGACCAGGAGGTAGGCGGCCACCAGTTTCCAGCGATAGCTCCTAATCATGGGCTTCCTCCTCAAATTTATAACCTATGCCCCGCACGGTCTTGATATATTTAGGATCCCGGCTACTTTCGATCTTATCGCGCAGTTTACTTATCTGCACATCCAATACCCGGGTGTTCACACTGTCGGCATAATCCCATAAAGCCTCAAGCAGATAATCACGCTTTAAAACTCGGCCTTTGTTTCTGAGCAACAGAGCCAGTAGTTCGTATTCTTTGAGCGTTAAGTCCAACCGCTGGCCCTGGCGATAAATCTCATACTTTTCCGGCTTGATTATGAAACTGCCGATTATCAGCTCTTCATCCCCTGGGCTGGATTCAAGCTGGACCGTCCTTCTCCGTAATACCGCCTTGACTCGGGCGGTTAATTCCCGAACACTAAATGGTTTGGTGACATAATCATCCGCCCCCAATTCCAATCCCAACACCCGATCAATTTCTTCATCCCGAGCCGTCAACATAATTATAGGAGTCATAATATTCTCCCGGCGTAAATCGCGGCATATTTCCAGACCGTCTTTACCCGGCAGCATCAAATCCAGAATTATTAGATCCGGATTCTCCTCTGCTGCCAACCTGGAGACTTGGTTGCCGTCATAGGCAGCAATAGTAGTAAAGCCTTCTTTGCTTAGGTTATAGGTAATTAATCTCACCAGGGCTTCTTCATCATCTACTACCATGATTTTTCCGTTCATTATTTCACCCCCTGCATAGTTCGTCACCGGTAGCTATTTAATGTTTCTATTAATTCTATATCATTGTTAACCATATTTCTTTATTCTTGCTATTTATATACTAAAAAGAAATGTTTAAGTGGCAACTTAATGGCTTTGTCTTGGGTTCTTGTGAAGACGACTTAACTGAATTGATCTGAGACGATCTAATGCCAGCAGAATAGAAAGTGCCCCGGCACCTTCTACTGGGTGCCAGGGCTATGGAGGAGAGCCTCTTTAGGGTGCATACCGCTAACTCCATAAGGTAGTTGGCGGAACTAAAGACTTATTTATATGATTACTTTGACCGTTCCGGGATAATATCTAGGGTAGGAAAATACCTTCCGGATCAACCTTATGATAAAGTAAATCGATTTCTTCCACCGTGGGTTTCTCGGTTTCGCCTTTGCATTTGGAGATATCCAGGTCGAAACTGCAGTTGTCTTTTACCTGCTCGGCTGTGAATCCGGGATGAACTGTATCCAGATACATTAATCCATTTTCATCAAACCGGAACACTGCCATATTGGTTATAACTGCGGTAGGACCACCCTTAAAATATTTACCGTAAACCTCTTGCCGGGGTACCATTTCTCCAGATGGCCACTTGGGAATAACCCACCCCGG
>CAZYJA010000066.1:0-11321 GCA_964647245.1 uncultured Syntrophomonas sp.
ATCCCGATTTGTACTGATGAACATGGAAGGATTTGAGCGGGTTGAGGTAGGAAAAGATGAACTAACCCTGGCGGATCGCTGGATTATTTCCCGCCTGAACCTAAAGATCGAAGAAATAACTAATCTTTTGGAACGGTACGAATTGGGTGAGGCGGCCCGAGGCATGTATGATTTTATTTGGGATGAGTTCTGTGATTGGTATATTGAACTGGCCAAACCTCGACTTTTCCACCCGGTTAGTGATCGGGAAAAAGCGGTGGTCCAGACGGTATTACTGGACGTGCTCACGACCATACTGAAATTGCTCCACCCGTTTATGCCATTTATTACTGAGGAAATTTATCAATACTTACCCGGGCACCATGAGACGATAATGTTGGAAGCTTGGCCGATCAAAGATGAAGGCCAGGTGGATCTGGTCGCGGTAGAGCAGATGCAGGCCATAATGGCTGCTATTAGGGCGATCCGTAATATTCGGGCCGAGTTTAACCTAAGCCATAGTGCCCCCGTCAAGGTTATAATGCTCTTTAAGGATAACCAGGGAATGAAGTGGTTTCAGGATTATGGCAGCTATGTAAAAGATTTGGCCAAAGTCAGTGAACTAGAGTTGGTCGTAAAGCTGGCCGAAAAGCCCCGTCAAGCAGTATCTGCCCTGCTTTCCTTTGCAGAACTGTATGTACCGCTGGAAGGGGTAATCGATGTTGACAAGGAAATCGGACGGCTGGAAAAAGAGCTTAGGATTACCGAAGTGGATGTTGAAAGAGCTGGGGCCAAACTGGTTAACGAGAAATTTTTGGCGAAAGCTCCGGCCGAAGTAGTTGAAAAAGAAAAGGGCAAAATAGAGGAAGCCTTACTTAAGAAAGAGGGTATATTGCAACGTTTACAGATATTAAAGGGAGAGTAGAAGAACGCTTGCATGAACTGACCAGATTGGGAAATAAACCGGGGTTAGAGCGCATTGAAAGCCTTTTGCAAGAGATGGGTAACCCCCAGCAAGGCCTCCAGTGTGTGCACGTCGCTGGTACCAATGGCAAGGGTTCCACTTCGCTTATTATTGCCGAGGTTTTAACGAAAGCTGGATATAAGGTGGGGCGATTTTCATCGCCCCATCTGCATTCTTATTTCGAAAGATTTACCATCGATGGTCAGGAAATAGGTGCCGAAGCCTTCCAAGCCATTCTGGATGGTATAGAAATACATATCCGGGTGATGCTAGAAAGAGGCGAGCTTCACCCCACGGAGTTCGAAGTCTTGACTGCAGTCGCTTTTCAGTATTTTAAAAATGAAGGGGTAGACCTGGCCGTGCTGGAGGTTGGTATGGGGGGAACCTATGATTCTACCAATGTCATTAAACCGGTGGTGGCAGTTATTACCGGGGTGGATTTCGATCACATGGCCTATCTGGGGAATAGCCTGGAAGAAATCGCTGCCAACAAGGCCGGTATCATAAAGCCAGGGGTGCCGGTAGTAGTTGGTTTAATGGAAAGAGAAGCCGGGCAGGTAATCGAGGACCAGGCGAGAAAGATGGGGGCTGAAGTTATTAACAGCTCCTCGACCAAAGTTAGTCGGGTGGGTAAACCTGGTCTGCGAAGTCAAGTACTTGATATTGAGGGCCGGCAACTGTCTCTCAAGGGAGTACAACTGGCACTCCTCGGCGATTATCAGTTGCAAAACCTGGCTACGGCACTTACGGGGTTGCATGTTATGCAAAGCAGCGGTTATCAGGTGAGTGAGTCAAGTATCAGGGAGGCATTGCAGAACCTTAAAATTCCGGGCCGGCTGGAAATAATTCAGTCCAACCCGGTGGTGATCGTCGATGCAGCGCATAATCCCCAGGGGGCTAAGGCCTTGGCTCAATCTCTGGATACCCTGTTTGAGAAGCGAAAAAAAGTTCTGGTGCTGGGCTTGGTAGATGATAAAGAGCGGGATGGAATAATACACGCTCTGGGAAAGAATACCCGGACTGTGATAGTGACAAGACCCCAGGGCCCCAGGGGAAAGGACTGGAAACAAGTAGCCGAGCGATGGCAGCAGACTTATCCGGATCAACCAGTGCTGAGCCTGGAAAGCATTGCGGAGGCAGTAGCAATGGGTTTAAAAAAGACGCAGAACGATGACTATTTAGTAATAACCGGCTCATTCTATGTGTTGGATCAAGCGCGGCGCATATTTATTGGATATTAATAGCAAAAATATATCGGACTAGTGGGTTTGGCAATTAATTGCATCAGGCCTAAGCTAAATACCTTAAAACTTTGGAGAATCATTAGTTAATTAACAGATTCTTAACAATGCCCAATGCGAGTCTTGATATAATTGAGATGTGGATGATCAATAAATAGGGAGGTATTTAATTTGGCTTTTAAACTAAAGCCCCAAGATGATAGATTTTTTCATTTTTTCGAGGAGGCTTCTGAGGCCATAAGTGAAGCTACCCAGATATTAAAGGGATACTTTGCCGATAGAAGTGATCCTGCTGCCAATTTAGAAAGGATTAACGAAGTTGAGCATCGGGGTGACCGCATTTTTCGCGATGTTATGGAACAAATTAATCATTCCTTTGTCACACCTTTTGATCGGGAGGACATTTTGGCGTTGGCCCAGTCCCTCAACCAGGTTTTAGATCATGTTCAAGGGATAATGGAGAAAATGGTAATTTATAAGTGTGAACAACCGAAAGAGAGATATATTCCCGCTCTGGTAAATGTTCTGGAACTGGCGTCGCAGGAAATCCAAAAAGCCGTATTGAATTTGCGGGACGTGAAGGCCAATCACGACAAAATCATTGCATCCTGTGAAATTATTCGGGGCCACGAACATGAAGGAGACAATTTATACCGGGCAGGAATAGCTCGTCTATTTGAGCAAACCGACGATGCTATTTACATGATCAAATGGAAAGAGATTTATGAGCATTTGGAGACTACCCTTGATTACTGTGAGGATGTAAGTAATATAATTAAGGGGATAGCGGTTAAATATGTTTAGTCTGGGATGGGTACTAGCAATTGTATTATTGGCCTTGGTATTTGACTATATTAATGGATTCCACGATACAGCTAATGCGATTGCCACATCAGTTTCGACCAAGGCTTTATCTCCGCGCATGGCTATAGGAGTAGCAGCGACTTTCAATTTTGTGGGGGCCTTGAGTGGTACCGCGGTAGCAGACACTATAGGCAAAAACATTGTGGCTCCTCATGATGTGGTTCCATTGGTTCTTATTGCGGCTCTTTTCGGAGGCATAGCCTGGAACCTCATAACTTGGTATTTTGGTATTCCCAGTAGTTCATCCCATGCACTGATAGGTGGTTTGATAGGTGCGGTGATTGCCAGGAGTGGCTCAGCTGCAGTGCTGTGGCCAGGTTTTTTGAAGATTTTAGCCGGGCTTATTAGCTCACCCATCATAGGTCTGGTGATTGGCAGTATGGTTATGACCCTTCTTTTTTGGGTGTTTAAAAGATCTTCACCGGTGCAAACCAATCTCAAGTTTAGGCGGCTGCAAATATTATCTGCTTGTATGGCTTCTTTTGCTCATGGTTCCAATGATGCCCAAAAATCAATGGGCATTATAAGTCTGAGCCTCTTGAGCGCCGGAATGATAAGTTTCTTTTATGTACCACTCTGGGTCAAGATCGCCTGTGCGCTCGCTATGTCCGCAGGGACGGCCCTGGGAGGGTGGAGGATCATCAGAACCATGGGGGGTAAAATATTCCGCATTGAGCCTATTAATGGTTTTGCAGCTGATTTTACTTCGGCGGCGGTTATTTATGGAGCGAGCTTGATGGGGGCTCCCGTAAGCACTACCCATGTGGTTTCCTCCTCTATTATGGGAGTAGGGGCCGCTAAGAGGCTTAAGGGGGTACGCTGGGTTATAGCCCGACAAATTGTCATCGCCTGGTTCGTAACCATCCCTTCAGCTGCGGTGATGTCCGTACTCTGCTATCATTTGTTGAAGTTATTCTTTTAATTATGTAAACTAAATATAGATAATTGCGACTCAACCTGTTATTCAGGTATGAGTTTTTTTATTGCAATAGAAATCTTATTTGCATATTACACGATAACATTACATAATTAGAATATTATTAAATCGAAGGGGTTGGGGGTTTGAAGGTCTATAAAATTCCTGAGGCGACTGTTATGAGATTATCGATTTACTCCCGACATCTTAACCATTTGCGTGATAATGCCGTGGAAACAGTTTCTTCCGAAGAAATCGCTAGTGGGGTAGGTGTGAGTTCAGCTCAAGTACGCAAAGATTTAGCTTATTTTGGCGAATTTGGTACCCGGGGAGTAGGCTATAAGGTCGATGAATTACTGGGACATCTGATGAAGATATTAGGGTTGGATCAGAAATGGAATGTAATAATGATTGGAGCAGGAAAACTAGGTTCAGCCTTGGCCACGTATGGAGGTTTTCGGGAACGGGGATTTAAAATATGTACGATTTTGGATGCAGATCCAGCCAAGGTGGGCGAGAAGCTAACTGATGTGATAATAGAACCCCTGGAAGCGCTAGATGAAAGGGTTAAACAATATAATATTAATGTAGGTATAGTTACTGTGCCAGCTGGAGCGGCTCAAGAAGTAACTGACCTTTTAGTTGCAGCCGGGGTTAAAGCAATTCTGAATTTTTCACCGCGGGTGCTAAAAGTTCCAGTTGAAATTGTGCTGAGAAATGTTGATTTGTCCGTAAATCTAGAAGTATTAAGTTTTAACCTGTCCTTTAACCGGTAAGCGAGTTATTATTCGGAGAGCCCAATACAAGGGCTTTGGGTGTAATCATCAACCTTGTTTTTAGCTCATACTAGTGCTACACTTGAAAAAATACCTATGGAGGTCGTTCAGTGGCAAGCAGGACTCGCACTTATCCAGGGTGGCAACTATTAGCGTTGCTCCTGGTTTTAGGGGGAATTATTGGCGGCCTGATTGGAGATGCTATACTTAAAATCTGGCCGGTTTTGTCTTTGCTGGGTAAGGTTCAGAGTATTGGATTACCCACTTTTACGATGGACCTGCATGTATTTTCAGTTAGTTTTGGTTTTATGCTTCATATTAATTTCTTTACGATAGTTGGATTTGTATTGGCGTGGGTTTTTTATCAGCGACTATGAGGAATTTAATTTGAGAGAAATTATACTTGCGTCCGGTTCACCCCGACGGCAGCTCTTGTTGCAGCAAATAGGGCTTAAGTTTACCACCAGGCCCGCCGACATAGAAGAAAATCTATCTGATCTAGCTTCACCACTGGAACTGGCACAATCCATCGCATTCGACAAGGCCCGGGAAGTTTCCAGACAATTGGCGCGAGGCATTGTTATTGCCGCCGATACTATAGTAGTCTGGAAGGGAATGATTATGGGAAAGCCCAGGAATCGGGATGAGGCTTTTTCGATGTTATTAAGGCTGAGTGGTCAGCGGCATCAGGTAATTACGGGCCTTTGCGTGGTTGATGTGGAAGCTGAAGCCAGTGATGTGGAGGTCGAGATAACAGAGGTATTTTTTGCTTCTTTATCCCGGGAGGAAATCGACAGTTATTTGAATTGTGAAGAATGGATGGACAAAGCAGCCGGTTATGCTATTCAAGGTCGGGGGGCTCTGCTGGTTAATCGCATCGAAGGTTGCTATTATAACGTGGTGGGTTTGCCTTTGCACAGACTGAAGTTAATGCTGGCCAAAAGGGGCATTAATTTATTGGGGGTATGAACAATGCAGTATACAACTCTCATTAAAGACATGCCATTAAAAATGCGTCCACGGGAGAAACTCTTGGCAGAGGGAGCGTCGGCTCTCAATAATCATGAATTACTGGCTATTATTTTGGGGAATGGGACTAAAGAGATTAGTGCCCTTGAATTGGCAAATCGGTTATTAAACACCTACAAGGGGTTAAGGCATTTGCAGGAAGCCAGTCTGGAAGAACTTATCCAGGAAAAGGGGATAGGCCCAGCCAAAGCAGCCAGTATTAAGGCAGCCCTGGAAATGGGGCGGCGGATAAATCGGGATGTTGAAATTAGAGACCTGGTAAAATCGCCGAATGATGTTCAAAAAATGCTGGTTCAGGAAATGCGGGCTTATGATCGGGAGCACTTTGTGGTTCTATACTTGGACCGCAAAGGCGGACTTATAGTAAAAGAAGATGTATCGGTGGGAGGATTACATAGTTCCATTGTCCACCCGCGCGAGGTTTTCAAAACCGCCGTGAAACGCAGCGCTGCATCTATTATATTAGCCCATAACCATCCTAGTGGGGATCCGGCGCCAAGTCGGGAAGATATTGATATTACGCGCCGTTTGGTTGAAGCAGGTAGGCTTATGGGTATAGAGGTATTAGATCATGTAGTAATTGGTGACAATATTTATTGCAGTCTTAAGGAAAAAGGCTTGATATAAGGAGGATTTTACGGTGATTTTCGGTAAAGATATGGGAATAGATTTAGGTACAGCTAATACTTTGGTTCATCTTAAAGGCCGGGGAGTAATTCTAACTGAGCCGTCGGTGGTAGCGATTCAAAAAAATACTGGTAAAGTTTTGGCGGTGGGGGAAGAGGCCAAACAGATGATAGGGCGAACTCCCGGCAACATTGTGGCTATTCGTCCCATGAAGGATGGGGTTATTGCTGATTTTGATGTTACGCAGGCAATGATAAAGTACTTTATTAATAAAGCGCTGGGAAACAACAACCCTTTTAGCAAGCCTCGGGTGGTAATTAGCATTCCGACTGGATGTACCACGGTAGAAGAACGTGCAGTTAAAGAGGCAGCCCTGGCGGGCGGAGCCAAAGAAGCCTACTTGTTGGAAGAACCAATGGCTGCGGCCATTGGTGCGGGTCTGCCGGTGCATGAACCTACCGGTAATATGATTGTGGATATTGGAGGCGGTACCACCGAGGTAGCAGTTATTTCATTGGGGGGAATTGTTACCGCCAAGTCAGTTCGGGTAGCCGGAGATAAGATGGATGAGGCCATTATTCAGCACCTGAAGCGGAACTATAATCTCCTTATAGGTGAACGCACTGCTGAAAATATTAAGATAAACATCGGATCCGCACTGTGGGAAGGGCCAGAAGAGCATTACGAAGTTAGGGGGCGCGATCTGCTGAGCGGATTACCTAAAACCATCGAGATTTCGTCTATGGAGATCCAACAGGCTCTGCGCGAGACGGTTGAGCAGATCTTGGAGGGAATCAAAGTATGTTTGGAGAAAACCCCCCCGGAACTAGCTTCGGATATTATGGATCGCGGGATTGTTATGGCAGGAGGAGGTTCGTTGCTGCGCGGTTTAGATAAGCTTATAAGTCGGGAAACGGATATGCCGGTATATGTATGTGAAGAACCTTTGCTAGCTGTAGCTCGTGGGACCGGGAAGGTGCTGGAAAACATTGAGGACTTGAAACGCTTCCTGGTTAATCCTAGAATTAATGGATAGCTAGGTGACTTGTTTTGTATAAATTTTTACGCAAAAAAGGTTTTTGGACCATAGTAGCAACATTGTTGCTGCTTATTGTCGTTATGAAGTTTAGTTCCAGCAATCGCCAGGAAATAACTCTCCTGGAAAAGTTTATGCGGGATACTTATGCACCACTGCAAATAGGGGTGGATAAGCTAAAAGTTAGTATTAACCGGATTAGCCTGGGGCTGGCCAGGAAAGATGAAATTGAAGCCCAGTTGGAAGCTTTGCAAATAAAGAATAATCTATTGAGCCTGGAAAACCAACAGCTTAGAGAAAACCGGGCCGAGGTCGAGCGCTTAAGAGTGCTGCTGGCGTATAAAGAGGCCGAGCAGGATCAATATGATTTGGAAGTAGCCCGGGTCATTGCCCGTAGTCCGAATAACTGGTATAGGATCATAACCATCGATAAGGGCTCTGCCAGGGGTATTGCTGCAGGTATGCCGGTCATTAATCCCAGCGGATTAGTAGGCAAGGTAGTAAGTGTGAGCACCAATTCAGCCCAGATATGGCTTATTACCGACCGTGAGATGGCAGTAGGGGCAATTTTGCAGGAGACTCGTGAAACCAGAGGCATTGTCGAGGGTATGGGTGATAATGGTAATCTGAGAATGATAAATATACCCTATTATTCCCAGATCCAAGTGGGGGAAAATGTGGTTTCTTCAGGGCTATCGGCAACCTACCCCCCCGGTATCCACATAGGAACCGTCCAGTCCATTGAGAAGGAATCCAATGGTTTAGTTCTATCTGCAACCGTAACGCCGGCAGTTGATTTCAACCAACTTGAGGAAGTGCTGGTAATCACAAAATTCCGCCAGGTTGAAGTACAAGAAAATAAAGGGGCCTGACGAGAATGCGTTACATAATGCTGGCTTTTCTGCCTTTCCTGGCCTTATTTTTACAATCAGCGATATTTCGAACCTTTAGCATCAATGGGGCCATACCGGATATGGTACTGGTACTGGTTGTTTTTTATGCCCTCTTAAACGGTGCTGGCAAGGCTACCGTATATGGTGTGTTATGTGGTCTCCTGGAAGACCTTTATATTGGACGCTTTATAGGTATCAATTCTATAAGTAAGGGAATTACCGCCTATATTATAGGCAGGTTGCAGGGAAGTCTTTTTAAAGAAAATATTATTGTAGGTGTTATAGGAGTGATTGCTGGTACAGTGCTTAACTCTGGCCTGCTGTTTATCCTTTCCCTTACTAGTTTTGAAGTATTTAACTTAGATCAATCTATTTATATTGATATGGTCTATCAGGGTATTTATAATACTCTAATAGCGATTCCCATGTATGTGTGGTATTATCGCTCTTCCAACCGAGGATTACTCAGGGAAGCAGGAGAGAGGTAAATGAAACAGCTTGAACTGAAGACCAAGCTAAAGATATATGCTGGCGTGTGCATCGGTTTATTGGCCTTATTATGCCTTAGACTGGCTATTGTGCAACTTTTATACAGCGAAGAGTACCAGACTAAAGCCAAGGATAATAGGATTAGGCTGGTTTCCATAAAAGCACCCCGAGGAGAAATCTATGATCGGAATGGGGAGAAATTAGCAGCCAACCAACTGGTATATACATTGAGCTTAACATACCCCGGGGTTATTGATCAGGAACAGTTAGTGGAACGGTTAGTAAATATGCTTAGCAGTTACTATCCGGAGGTAACGACGGCCTCCATTAATGAGAAGATTGATACTCAGAAGTATAGGCTCTTTGAGCCAGTAGTAATTGTGCGTGATATTCCATGGGATTTAGTCGTGAAGATTGAGGAAAATCGCCAAACCCTGCCGGGCGTTGCGGTTAATATCGAGCCGCTGCGAGTTTATCCGAAAGACACCCTGGCTGGGCACGTTTTGGGTTATATTCATTCGATAAACTCCGAGGAATTGGCAGCGGCCAGCGATAATTATAACCTGAACAGTTTAATTGGCAAATCAGGCATAGAGAAGCAATATGAATCGGCACTACGGGGTACAGATGGGGCCAGGCGGGTTGAAGTTGATGCTCAGGGCAGGCCGGTCGGAGAACTCGTTACTTTAGATCCTATTCCTGGCAACAACCTAACCTTGACCCTGGATTTAAAATTGCAGACAGTAATGGAAAATTTCATGGAGTCCAACCTTACCCGTTTACAAAAGAATTATCCTAAAGCCCAGGTAGGTTCAGGGGTTTTAATGGACGTTAAAACTGGAGAAGTTTTGGCTATGGTTAGTAGTCCGGCTATGCGACCAGATGATTGGAAAGGTAATATCAGCAATAAACTGGCCAGCTATTATTTCCCGCAGGGCTCAGCCTACAACCCTTTACAGCCTGGGGCAGCCCTAAACCGGGCTATCCAAGTCAGTTACCCACCTGGCTCTACCTTTAAGCCGGTTACTGGGATGGCTGCATTAGAAACGAATTCTATGGACCCATTGAATGACTATGTCAACTGTAAAGGTGCTTACTGGATTGCTCCTTACATTCCCTGTACCGGTTCCCATGGTAATATGAATTATTATAGTGGCATGGCTAATTCATGTAACACCTATTTTCAGGAAATGGCTCGTCGAGCCGGGAGTGAGGCTATGATAAAAGTAGCGCAGGATTTCGGTTTGGGTGTTAAAACCGGGGTTGATGTGCCTTTTGAAGCCCAGGGTTTGGTTCCCACCCCCGCCTGGAAGAAGGAGTTGAATGCGTTGCTGATTAACCGCAAGTACGATCAGTTGAGAAAGCAACTGGATGATAAATACACCTCGCTGTTATCAGGTGTGACAGATGCAGGCGCGATGAGTAAACTGGAAAGTCAAAAGAAGAATGAGAAGGCTTTGTTGGAAGAACAATACCGAATCGATTACAATTTTGATACCAATTGGCAGCCTTTTGATACTTTTAATATGTCAATCGGGCAGGGCTCTAATAACTATACGGTCATGGAGCTGGTAGATTATGTAGCTGCTATTGCCAATGGGGGCGATTTGATGCGACCCCATATTCTGCAAACCATAAAGACACCCGATACCAAAGTTGTAGAGGAGAAAAAGCCCGAATTGGTTCGGCATGTGTCTGTTTCTCCACTTACCCTGGCAGAAACCAGAAATGCGATGGTAAGGGTAACCCAGCCAGGTGGGACGGCAGCTTTTTTGTTCACTAACTTCCCGGCCAACATTCAGGTAGGAGCCAAAACTGGTACTGCTCAGACCAACCGGGTAGGAGATAATCAGGTGAATGAATTCCATGGGGTATTTATTGCCTATGCACCTGCTGATAATCCCCAGGTTGCTTTTGCAGGGGTGGTTGAATATGGGCAACATGGGAGCGAGTCGGCGGGTTGGGTGGCCAAAGCGGTCTTCGAGCAGTATTTTGGAATAAGGGATCATTATGCTGAGATAACGGCCGCCACAAATTCACCGTCAATTGGGAATAATGCTAGTAATAATTCAGTTAATATACAACCTCAGTAATTTGGCGAAGCTTAGCATATTTTTGTAGGCTTAGTTTTGAATACGTATTATATCTAATTAGGTCGAATGCCTTGTCGGATAATTAAATAATTTTGTTATGACCAAACGACGACAATAGAGGAAATGATTGCTAATTTCCTCTATTGTTTGTTTTTTCTGCGGAGGAAAATAATGCTAATTATAGAAGTGATTAGTTGGAGATGCCTGAGATATTTGATTATTTGTGGATGGGAGGACATGTCATGTCTGTGGCAGGATATACAAACTCGGAAACCATAATAGACCTGAGGGATTACACCAACATGGAAGATATGAAAACCGAATTGGAAAGGAATCTCAACATACTGGACAAGTATGCTGATGACAATCAAGTTTCCATCGATACAGGCAATAAAAGGTTAACCGAGAGACAAC
>CAZYJA010000067.1:0-11315 GCA_964647245.1 uncultured Syntrophomonas sp.
ATAGCTGCGTTTATCTCTATATTACTTCGACATCCGTAGCTATTTATCCTGCTAAATTGAGAGGTTTTTAGGGGTTTTTGCAGGGGAATCATTATTTATTATCCGCTTTTTTGATCGGGTAGAACTTGGTTTTATAAGGGAATGGACCAGTGAAAACAAGGATAATTTACTTGAACAGTTACAAACCAATAATCAGCTTATTACCAACGAAAAGCAAAAGTATTTAACTATTTATGAGAGCCTGCCTACTCCTATAATTATTTACAATCCAGAAAATTTAATAGAAAACCTTAATCTTTCCGCCATTGAATTTTTGCATGGCAAGGCTGCACCAGGCGCCGACTATTACTCACAAAATAAAGTTAGGCAAGGTATTGAAGTTTTTCCATGGCTAATCGAAGAATTCAATGCTTTTGTAACGGGAGATAAGGTTACCAGCAAAATTGAAAAGGAAATTAATATTGGTGAAAATGGTTTAATCAATATTTCGATTATATTTAAACGTATGCTGGATGTCAGCGAAAAATTTAAAGGCATAGTGGTTATTATTACCGACATCACTAAGCGAAAACAAATGGAAGCTGCTATGGGTAAACTCGATCGGCTTAATCTAGTAGGGGAAATGGCTGCCAGTCTGGGACACGAAATTAGAAATCCCATGACAACGGTAAGAGGTTTTTTGCAGCTTTTCATGGATAAGAAATGCTACCATGAAGATAAAGATGCTTTTGAATTAATGATTGAAGAGCTGGATCGAGCTAACGCAATATTATCCGAGTTTATCCTGCTGGCCAAAAATAAGATAGTGGAACTTAAGCCCCACAACCTTAATTCCATAGTTATAAAACTATTGCCCCTAATTGAAGCCAACGCTATGGCCCAAGAAAAAAACGTCAAGCTAGCCATCGAAAGCATACCCGACCTTCTACTGGATGAGAAGGAGATTCGGCAGCTAATACTAAACCTGGTTTACAATGGACTGGAATCAATGACATCAGGGGGAGTAATTACGATAAGTACAGCTTTAGAATACGGAAATGTGGTGCTGTCAATCCAGGATCAAGGTCATGGCATAAACCCCGAAATTCTTGAGAAGCTGGGTACACCCTTCTTGACCACCAAAGAAGACGGAACCGGTTTAGGCTTGGCAGTATGTTACGGAATAGCTGTACGCCACAACGCTGATATCAGCATAAAAACCGGTGCCACCGGAACCACTTTTTCGGTTGGGTTTCCTATTAGGAAGCCCACATAGACCCATCTAATAAACAATTCTCATTAATTATAACCTAAGACCTTTGGCAACTACCTTTGACCCGGTAGCAAATATTGCCATGGGAAAAGGAGTATTTCATGAATGAACAAAAAAGAAAAAAACGAATTGTTTTTATAATCTTGGTATCCGTTTTAATAATTGGGTTTACTTATGAAAAAGTCGGCGAGTTTATTGATAGCAAAAAATATGAACATCCAGGTCTATTAGTTGATATTAATGATCATAAGATGCACATATATGGAGAGGGAACTTCTAATAATACCCCAACCGTTGTCTTTACTTCAGGGTGGAAAACACCAAGTCCGTATGTCGACTATTTTCCTCTGCTTAAAGAGATCTCAAAATATACAAGGGCAGTGGTTTACGAAAGACCAGGGTATGGCTGGAGCGAAGCTGCGCATGGGGAGAGAGACATTGATACTATAACTAAAGAACTTCATCAATTATTAATAGAATCCGGGGAGAAAGGGCCTTATATTCTCGTTGGACATTCTTTCGGGTCAAACGAAGTATTAAGATTTGCCCAGCTATACGGTGAAGAGGTAGCTGGAGTCGTACTTATTGATGGGTCAAATCCTGATTATACTGTAACTATAGAAAGACCGGCAAATTTTCCATTTTGGTATGGGTCTGTAAATAGCACAATATTTAATAATACCGCTAATTTTTTGAATAATTTTGGGGGCACCAGACTAGTTTTCTCTTCAACCGATTTGTACATATCAAAGTTTACAAGTTATAAAAATAGTCTTTTATATGCCTCACGTGAATTGCAGGAGCTGGACCAGGCAATGTTTATAAAAACTCTTAATAACAAGAATCAGCTTCAAGAGTTAAGAATGGATGCTTCTGTAATGCTTGAAAATGGAGGGATTGGTGACATATCTCTTAAAGTAATCACATCTTCTCTTTATAATGAATCCGAAACTACCCGGAACACCCAAAAAGGATTATTATCTTGGTCTACCAATAGTGAGCAATTTGTTATTGAGGATTCTCAGCACTATGTTCATTGGTTTAATCCCCAGGCAGTGAGTTCGATAATCATAGACCTGGTAATTTAGGTTACACTGGGAAGTTCTTTTTGTAGCACAGCAAAACTTAAGAATTCGCACAATGGGACCCAACGGAAAAAACGTTGGGTCTTGCTATTCCGTTTGTATTTTTATATGGAATTTTGTTGACAATAACATTACTGAGAGATAATATACACATATACACACATTAGCATATGTGTATATAAAAAATTAATTTACAACCAGCAAGGAGTCGATTATGAATCAGTTAGTGAATATATTTAAAACATTGTCGGATGAAACCAGACTCAGAATAATTATGCTTTTAGCTCAACAAGAGCTTTGTGTTTGTCAAATTACTGGTATTCTGGAGGTTTCTCAACCAAAGGTATCTAAGAATCTAGCTAAACTTAGGGATATGAATTTAGTCGGTGATGAAAGAAGGGAAAAGTTTGTTTTTTACAAATTAAAAATAGACAATTCAATTTTGTCCAGCACAGTGAAAAATATTTTAGACAACCTGGATGAATATCCACAATTAGTCGCAGATAAGAGCAGGCTTGGAGATAAAGAAAAGTATTTGAACCAATGCTGTGCTTTAATGGATCAAGACATTTAAGGGGATGATCTTTTGATTATATTCGAATGGTTAAACAACCAGTTACTTAAAATGGAGTGGCTTTATAATCTGGTCACACAATTAGTAGAACAGGTATTCAAGCTTAATATGCAAGATAGATTGGGAGGCAGTATTCACTTTTTCATATATGATGTTGTAAAAATTTTTATATTGTTATCAGTTCTTATTTTTACCATATCTTATATCCAAAGCTTCTTCCCTCCCGAAAGAACTAGAAAAATACTGGGGAATTTCAACGGAATATCAGCCAATATATTAGGAGCCTTATTGGGAACGATAACACCTTTTTGTTCTTGCTCTTCCATACCACTATTTATTGGATTTACCAGTGCGGGCTTGCCGATTGGGGTGACGTTTTCGTTTTTGATTTCATCACCGCTAGTTGATTTAGCCTCAGTAATTCTATTAGCGAGTATTTTTAACTGGAAAATTGCCATCTCTTACGTAATAGTGGGACTTATCCTTGCCGTAATCGGCGGTACAATTATAAGCAAATCCAAACTCGAGGAATATGTAGAGCCTTTCGTGTTCGGCAGCGGCGGAATGATTGAAACTGAGGCAGAACAATTGACGACTGCTGATAGATTATATTTTGCAAAAAGCCAGGTTTTAGATATTGTTAGAAGAGTGTGGCCTTATATTTTAATTGGGGTTGGGATTGGGGCTGCCATCCATAACTGGATACCGGAAAATGTAATTTCGGCTGTTCTTGGTCAGGATAAATGGTATTCAGTGCTTGTGGCTACTATGGTAGGTATTCCAATGTATGCTGATATATTTGGGAGCCTTCCTATTGCGGAAGCCTTGGTTCTGCGGGGAGTTGGGTTGGGTACAGCGCTATCCTTTATGATGGGGGTTACCGCATTATCACTTCCATCGCTGATAATGCTTAAGCAAGTAGTTAAGAACAAATTGCTCGGAGTTTTTTTTGCCATAGTAACAATAGGGATAATAATAATTGGATACATTTTTAATGCTTTTGGATATTTACTGATGTAGGTTCGTGTTACACCGGGACGTTCTTTCTGTAACAGGCAAAACTTTAGAATTAGAATAAGGGGACCCGGCGGAAAAAAGTCGGGTCTTTTTTTGATTGTATTTATATAATGGGAATAAATGTCTGGGGCTTGGTATGGTTAGAATAGCGAGACAACGTGCGATAGTGGGGTTTATCATATAGTTTTGCGCGGTATCAATGAGGAGACATCTTCTTTGACGATGATGATAGCCTGCGCTTTCTGGAAACGCTAGAACAGAAAAAGAGCAATAAGCATATGGGCTTTACAGGTACTGTCTGAACGAACAACCATGTTCACCTGCTGGTATGCGAAAACAAGGATACGGTATCTCGCATCATAAGCCGGATTGTTACGAGTTATGCCCAATCGGTGCAAAAGCAATCACATTAAAACCAATGTTGTCAAACCAAGACCAGTTATATTTCAAATCCGTAATACCAACTTCGCCTTCCCCTGGTGCTTCTGAAGATTTATCTCCTATTGTCGGGTTAGTTTTAATAGACTAAAATAAATGTGCAGGTAAGATCGTTATTGATCGAATGCAGCCGCAACAAAAAATGGAGAAAGGAATAGATTCTATAACTCCTGAGTCAGCTAATAGGCGCAATACTTATTAATGTAGTTTTTTTTAGTAACAATACGATTGAGAGATAGGGGTTTATGGAGAAGAAGAGACATTATGCATGGTGGATATTATTCAGTTGCTGGGTCTTGTTTTTTGTAGGTCTAGGTATGCTAATAAACTGCCAGGGCCTGTTCTTTGTACCGGTATGTGAGGAATTAGGATTTACCCGAGCAGGGATTAACCTATATGTTACTATATTCTGTCTGGCACTAATGGCGGCGTTACCGGCTGCCGGATACATATTTCCGCGGTTTAACATTAAGTTGATACTGGGGATTGCCATGACGGTTGCATCGTTGGGATTTGCCGCCATGGGGCTATTTCATAACCTTTATTCATGGTATGCTATGGCGGTATTGAGAGGTTTTGCATATGCGTTTATCTTCTATATGCCAATTCCGCTATTATTGAACAACTGGTTCGTAAAGAAGTTTGGTCTAGCCGTAGGAATTGCCGGGACTGGTTCTAGTATCGGGGGAGCGATTTTCAGTCCGCTGACCAGTTATATAATTACTGCGTATGGCTGGAGAAACGGCTACTTTTTCCTGGGAATTCTCGGGTTCTTAATTATAATGCCGTTAATTTTCTTTCTGATTTACAAGCCTTCGGACGCAGGCATGCATCCTTATGGCTATCGCAAAGAATCTGAAGAGAAGCAAGCCGTCACTAATGAGTGGAAGGGAATTCCGGCCCCAAAGGCAGTCAAGAGTTTGGCTTTTTATTGCCTGTTTCTTTTTGCCGGGTTGGGACAGATGTGTTCCTACCTTAATTCACAGCTTCCGGGTTATGCGTCTTCTTTAGGTTTAGCACCTTCGGTAGGAGCTTTTATGCTATCCTTTGTTATGATTGGGCTGTCAGTTGGCAAAGCACTTTTAGGATGGTTTAATGATAGATTTGGTGTGCTTATAGCTACATTTATCACATGTTCCCTGGGGGTTTTGGCAATGTTAGGCCTGATCACGGGAGTGAATAATACTGCTATGTTATATGCTGCCGCCAGTGTTTTTGGCATGACGATGGCTCTATCGAGTGTAGAACCGCCTATTATTACGAGATCAATCTTTGGTTCCAGTGATTATAGTGCTATATTCGCTTACATTACCATGGGTTCATGCTTGTTTGGAGGGATCGGCACCTATGTATTTGGGTTCATATTTGACTTAACCGGATCATTCCGGGGGGTGTTGATACTCTGTCTTATTTGCTATTTGGTCGCATTTGTTTTGAGTGTTATTGGCATGCAATCGGGAAAAGCTATTCGGCGAGAGAATTCTTTAGTCTAGAATAGAATGAAACAATGGACCTGCAAGTAATGCTCCGCTGTACGGATTCTTACGGGGTTGTTATGCAAGAATATCTTGGCCCTGGAATCTAAAACGATTGATTGTTAGGTAGATATATGAGCAAAGGAAATAGGCGTCCTTCTGAATGATCAGCAGGGACGCCTATTATAATTATTTGAATATTTAGAATTCCTGATGGCTGCCTGATAAAAGTTTATATCTCCGGTTTGACATCCGCTTGTCAGATTAGTTCTGACTCCTGGAGCATTTTCATAACCATAACTGCTGCCTCGGCTCTGGTTATAGCGCGGTCCGGTTCTGCCATTCCCTGGCTGCCTTTCAGCAGCTGGTGCCTAATGCAGTAGGCGGCTGCCTGGCGGGACCAGTCTGCAAAGCTGCTGCCGTCTGCGAACTTCGCCATCTCCTGTTCAATATCAGCCTCTGCCATTCCGGTTTCAACGCCCATTAAGTTCATCGCCCTGGCCATCAGGACTATGGCCTCTTCTCGGGAAATGGTCCGGCGAGGCTGGAAAGTTCCATCCGTGTACCCGCTAATGAGGCTATACCCATCGGCTGCGGTTACCGCTCCATAGAACCAATCACCTTGGGCGATGTCCCTAAATCTGCTAACCTGGTCAGATTCCCTAAGCCCCAGGGCCTGAATAACTATGGCTGCAAACTCGGCCCGGGTGATGGCCGCGTTGGGTGTAAACAGGCTCTCGCCGGTACCATTGATGATTAACCGGGTGCCCTTTGCATTGATACTGGATTGGGCCCAATGGTGCTCCACATCCGCAAATTCCTGGGAGTGGTTCACCAGTACATAAACACTATTGGTAAGGCTGGTAATCTGGGCGTAGTATTGGTCCCCAATCATTACCACTTTAGTCGGGACATGTCTGGCCCTACCGTCTGGCTCCATTACTATGGCAGTACTTATTTGATCTTTATCGATATTTTCCGGAATTAAGATGGCTCTGGTTACCGGAAGGCTAAAGGCGTTTACTTCCACGGTCTGGTTGGCATAAGAACATTTTATTGTAAATTCCAGAGGAGGAACCAATACCGTAAATTGACCGTTACCGGCCGCACTGTCAACTACCTGCAGCACTGTTTCAGCGGGACTGGCAATCTCTATTTGTACCTTTATGTCTTGCAGCGGCGGATTCCCCAGCTGCTGGGCCATCTCCTCGATCTTAATCTGCTGGGCCGGTACAGTATAAATGGCCTGGCCCTGCTGAAACTCTATCGAGGCAGTTTTATTGGCCAGGTTCCGGATTACCTCTCCATCAAATTGGACGGCTGCCTGTTCCGAGTCACTCTCCAAGAGCAAACCTAAGACGAGATGGTCGTCCGCATTTTCTAAATACTGCAAGAGCGGGGATGATAATATGGCTGCCGTAGTCACCTTTCGGCCATCGGTGGCGGTAGTGTTGATTTCCGCCATGCCAGCCTGGGGCAGACCGTTAATGTGAATAGCGATCTTCTCAGCGCTATTTTTCAGTGGGCTGCTTCTGCCGGTACGGCTAGTTCCATGTTCTCCGGATCTGGTCAGGTTAATGGTATAGGTTTTGGTGGTAATGCCATCTTCGGCCGTAACCAGGATCTCGATGACGTTGCTGCCCACTACGAGATTTAAGATCAGGCGATCCCCGTTCAGGCTGCTGCCGTTTACGGTGATGACGGCATTTTCGCTGGCAGTTGCAGGGATTACGGTTACCTGGCTGGTTTCGTAGCCAACGCTGGCGGTGTAAAGCAGTGCATTGGCTTCGAACACGGGGGTGTACCTGACATCTCCCAGGCTGAGGGCTGCAAGTTCAGCATTGGAAGAAGGAGGTGCAATTATTTCTGGCCCGGTTTGGAAGGTGCTGTTTTTCATATTCTCCACGTTTCCAGCATTATCTACAGAGAAGTAGTAGAGGGTGTGAATTCCCTGGGGGGCCTCAAACTCTCCCAGGAAAATCCTCCAGCCCGGGGTAATCTGACTGCCGAAAATTCCTCCCCCCAGTATATGTTCGGGAAGCATCGGGACATTAAAATCGGCATTATCGGCGGAGTCCCACTGATAGTAGACGGAGGCATTGTCACCGGTGCCAAGGGAGATCTGCGGAGCTTCACTATACCAGCCGTCATTATCGGGCAGTTCCGGTTCAACTGTTATAGCGGTAACCGCGGGGGTAGTGTCAGTGTTGTCCTGGACCTTTATCACCGCGCTCTTAACTTCCTCCTGGTTGCCGGACTGGTCCACCGCATAGTAATACAGGGTATGCTCACCGGTCAGGCCGGTAATTGGATCACTATAGACGGCAAATCCGACCGCCCCATCGGCATCCCACTGGTAATAGGCAGTGGAGCCGGGTTCATCCGTGGTAATACTAATAGCTGGCGGGTTGCCAAATCTGCCATAACCAGCGTCTGGTTCTCCGGGATTGGTGGTTATAGCAGTCACCGGGGCCGTAGTATCTACGGTGAAACTCTCGCTCTGGACTGTCTCACCAGTGCCGGCCCGGTCTTGGGAGAAGAAGTATAGTTTATGGTTACCCTCCGGGGCATTTACAGGCGCAGTATACTGGGACCAGCTCCCTACCGAATCATTATCCCATTGGTAATAGGTAAACGAGTTGGGCACATCGGTGGCCAGGGTGATTTTGATGTTTTGGCCGTCTGCCTCGGTAGTGGAGGTCAGGGTGGTAGCCGGTGCGGTTGACGGGGCCTTCAGCGTATAAATATATACCTCCCCATCCTTGGTGAAAACAATCCGGTTTTCATTAGTTTTAGGATTGTAGTAGGCTTTCCGATAATCATAATCTCCATCAGTTGTAACCTGGGCACATACTTCAGCTTCCAGGTCACAGATCCAGATATTATACTCATATACAAAAGCTGCCAGGTCACCCTCAACGGTTAGAGTTTCATAGTCTATATAGGTGCGTTCCGGGCGCCAGTCCTTAAAATAGATTTCCCTTGTAGATTTATTTGCCACATCTAAAACCATCAACCCATAAGAATCCAGGGTCGGTCCATAGAGCCGCGCGTAGACCAGTTTATTGCCGCTGACATCAAAGCGCTGCAACGATCCCTCTGAACTGAGCAATTCAGTTTGGATGCCGGTGGTTAAATCATACATGTAGTACTTGTATGGTTTGCTTGAACCATAAGGTAAATATCGCCAAAAGAGCCGCTCCCCGTCGATGACAAATGCCGGACCTGAGCTTGTAAGGGTAATTTCGGTTAGAGTTCTGGTTTCGAGATCATAGGTTTTAACTCCGTTAACATCCTTAAAAACCAGTTTATTGCCATAAAGATCAGCTTGATCTCCATCCCCGATTCGGACAATTTCTGGTGTATCCTGGGTCAGATCGGCAAAAAACAGTAACTCGACGTCACGGTATCCACCCATCAAATGCCAGACTACATAATCTCCGTTAAAGTCAATATCATCCACCAGGGGATTGAAAGACCGTTCGTATGGGGTTAAGAGTTTTTTGCCATCAATCTGCTCGACCATGGCTTCAGCAGACAGGCTGTATATACCAATATAGGGGTCGCCCTTGGTGGGAGTAACTGAACAAGCCATTTTATCTCCATAAAGAATCGGACTGGAAATACGCGCATTCAAGCTGGATAGATCGAGTTTTTCCAGTACTCCATCGATGTTGCCGGTCGTCTTCTTTTTAACAATCAGTGCTGCGGTTTGACGATTCATCATCAACGTATTGTGGGTACTGGTGACGGTCAGAGTTATGGATTCTTCCTGGCCAGTCTTTGCTTCGGCAGGAATTGCCACCGGAATTATAATCTGGTTGCTCTCCCCGGACTTAAGGTCTAACGTGGCCGGCACACCGCTAAGATTTGCCCAGTCCTGGCTGGAGCTGGTACTTATAGTATAAGAATCATCTTCGCTGCCGATATTGGATACCGTAAATTCGCAGGTTATATCTTGCCCCCGCTCAACTGCCACTATGCCCGGCCCCTGCAAACCTACCCGGTAGGGATGGGTTATTTTGGCATCATCCTCCGAGGTCAGTTCCGGAGCGGCTTCGGTAGCCGTTGGCAGCAGAGCGTTCATTACTCCCCGTCCTACGTTTCCGCCCCTATAAGACAGATTATCCCAATCATTGAAGTCTCCGGTCAATACTTCCATTTTTCTATCCTGATTGATATCCAGAGCCACATCTGCTTCCATATCATTAATGCCATTCCAGTTAACCGGGCTGACGTTATTTTGGGATTTGGCCAGGTCGCCGAATGCATAAATAGACCACCTGAGTCCATATTTGGCCAGGTCTTCTCCGGTTGAGGAAGTAACTCCTTTGGTTTCATCCAAATGGTTTTCGTCCAGGTCATCTATATGTCCGAATCGGGAGTAATCTATGAAACCGTCGCCCCCATTATAAATAAGACCACAGGTCTGATACAGATAATTCATAATGCTGAAATAATTGGGCTTGAAACTGACATGATCGACGCCGCCATGCTTTAAGCCCAGGGTATGACCCAGTTCATGCATAAATGTCCCCCCCTGCTCCAGCGGGCCATTTACTTCCCAAAATCCCAGGGAGACAAAAAAATCGCTGGAAGGTATATCGCGGGACATGCCACTCGTAGAAGACACGACCTTGCCATCACCGTCAAAGGTACAAAGGTCCTCGGCTGGGCCCTTGGCAAAGATACAATAACGAAAAATCGGACTGCGTTCCCTGCCAAAATGAGCTTTTTTCAGGTTATCGAATTCGTCCCAGACAAATTCTCCGGACCCATCAAAACTGCCCATAAAATCCAGACCATCACCATCCCGGCGCGGAATTTGGCTGGCCCGGGTATAATCTCCCCAGGTGGAACCGGTCAGTGGATCCATAGTAGAGTCACGACCGAAATCCACGTGCAGACTTATCCCGGTACTGCCATCTACATTGGAAATAGGAGCCTCCTTAAATTTTTTTACTACTTCAGCTATCCCCGCCGGGTCTGGCTGTTGCCCCGCCAGCCAGTCCACCTCCACAAAGATATCTTTTCTTTTCGGGTTGGCTCCCATATTAGGAAGGTCGACGAATCCAGCCCTGGTTTGATAACCGTTGGTTTCCCACCGGTCCAGCAAACCATCACCGTCGGTATCAATATCGCCCAAGAATTTGACCATAAAGGCGTTCAAAGTCTTTAAAGGGGTGCCGGTAAAGGGTTGACCATTAAAAGACGTAGTAGTCCATCCCGCCAGGACAATGCTGCCGCCTTCTCCGATAGCCAGTGCCTCAGGCAGGGCAAACTGGTTGCCCGCTTTGGCCCCCAGTTCCTTAATCCAAAGCTTTTGGCCATTGGTATCAAATTTTATTAAACAGAATTGGTTTTCTTCTTGGCCGGTGGTTGGATTGAGGGTTCTATATACGCAAAAGGTGTAGATGTTACCCCAGTTATCAATAGCAATACGGTTTCTTGCTCGGCTGTCGGCCAGAATTTCC
>CAZYJA010000068.1:0-8929 GCA_964647245.1 uncultured Syntrophomonas sp.
GCTCCTGGAGAAATAATTATCGAAGAACCAAAAATAAAACCCATCATCAAGATGGAAAGTTGGAAGCTGGATATTCTGCCTTCTTCTAATAACATGAATAAACCCCTCTCTGATATATTAGGATAATCAGCTGGGCTGATGTCTCCAGTTTCATCAATGAGATTTTTTCAAGGTCATTCTATATGCCAAATATTTTAGAAACTAGGTCCCCAATGATGTTTGTCACCGGAGGCAGTTTTACACCGACCGTAAGCATCACGCTGAGAATCAGACCGCTAAGCCAAAGGATTATAAACACAGTTAATTCCCGCCACCATTGTTTTTTAACCAAACCGGGCATTTGTATCAGGGCTACAATTCCGAAGCCGACCAGCAGTAGAGCAATCATACTAGTTCACCTCCTGTTGGCGGAATATTGCGCAGTTTCGATACAATCAGCGTAACTACACCCAGGTGAAATAAATACCATATGAATAATAAGGAGATACCCTTCCCCAGAACGCGGCCATAGACCAGCTCATTGATCTCAACTAGGGTTTTATCCGTGAATTGATTGGCTAAAGCGCAGAATACCCAGACCAACCCCAGGGCTTCCATGATTCCAATAACACAGGCAATCCAACCATCATGACCTGCAGAACGGGCTGGAGATACGATTATCGAAGTGCCAAAGATAAAGCCCACCATCAGCATGATAAGTTGAAACCGGGATATTCTTCCTGTTTCCAATGACATAATTCAAGCCCCTATCGAACCCTACTGGGGAATAATTGCTTTGCTGGTATCTCCAGTTTCATTAATATGGGTTTTTACTTTGATTGCCACCTCAATTTCAGGATATATATCGTCCCACCGGGAAGCCAGCTGTGGCCACTCCTTTTTATATTTTCTATGTACTGCTTCGCCGAATCCAAAGACGTCTGCATTTAAAGCGAAAGATTTGTTAAGTGCTGCCATAACTTCCTGTTGTATCGCATCGGCCTGACTTTCCTCAAGTTGCTTAAGCAGGATAGGGTCCAGATTTTGTCTGCCTGGGTACTCTGTAAGATCGGCTTGTTCTTCTATTTCTACTGTTATAGTGATCTTTCCCTCAGTCATCTCGGGAATCATTTTGCTTTTGGATCTGGTTATAGACAAGCTGGCTTTGCCTGAGCCATCTGGAGCATCAACCACTAAAAATCCCTTTTTTATTCTATCTATAATCCAAAGCAATCCTCGCGATTCCTGTTCGTTGAGTTCCCCGATTATCTTGTATTCCTTAAATACGGCCGTCCCCGTAATTTGTACCTTATTAAACTTTTTCCCATCCGGGTCGGTCTCTTCAAATATGCTGGTTATTGGGAGAATGGGCGTAGTGGTCTTGCTAATCATGCGGTTGGCAAATTCCAGAACTGTTATGGCTGGATATTTTGAGAATTCGGACGATAACTTGACGTCACCGGCTATACCTATTCCGGGAATTACTCCAATCCCGGCTCTAGCTGACAATATATCGCTGGCCTTATCCCGGGATACCAAAATCAATCGATTGGGGCGGCTTTGGGTAAGTCTAAGAATATGTTCGATAAGTGGATATACTCCTTGTTGAGCCACTTCCATACTTAGAATAATAACCTGGTTATGGGGAAAAAACAGAGTGCGGGTCCCTCCCTGGGTAGCATAGTTACCCAAGGGCTCCACCCAGGTATTGCCATTAAGGTGGTCCAACCGAACGGCAGGGGTTATCCCTTCTCCTCCGGTTTGCTCCCCGGAGCCTCCAGCATTACCGCTCTTTACCAAGTTGGGGATAATCGATTGGTAGGTAACCATGTGTATGCCGGTTTCGAGGTCTATGTCAAAACCTACTCCGGACACAATTGCCTGTTTGTCCAATTCATGACTATCCCAACAGCCGGTTATGAATAAGGCAAACGAAATTATAAATATTGCTGCTACCGACTTGCCTAGATGCCTTATGTTCGTCAACGTTCTTTACCTCCATCATGGCTGGGTTTCTGGCCGCCTGCCTGCCGATCGCTATCCTGGGCGCCAATGCTTTGCGGGCGATTTTTCATAGACCACAGGGGTGCGCGAAGGAAAACATCCTTTAAGTCACTCATATTTACCGGGGCTATAGGAGAGAAGTAGGGTACTCCGAAAGAACGTAAGGCCGCTAGTTGACTTATTAGTTCAATGGATAATACGACTACACCAAACATTCCCAGGAACCCGGCTGCAATAACAAACAGAAAGCGCAAGATAGCGCCCAGATCTGCCAGAGGGGGGGAAACGAAGGAAGCGACTGCCGTGGTCGCTAATATCATAACTATGGGGGCCCCTACCAGACCGGCCTGCACGGCAACCTGCCCTACCACCAGGGTGCCCACAATACTTACGGCCTGACCCAGGGTGCGGGGCATACGCAACCCTGCTTCCCGTAGAATTTCGAAAAGAATTACCATCATGAGAGCTTCAAATATAGAAGGTAAAGGAGTTCCCTCCCGGGCTGCTGCCACCGTAATTAGAAGTGGGGTGGGCAGTAATTCTGGGTGGAAATTTACCAATGCAACATATACACCAGGCAGGTAAATGCTGATCTCGAAGGCCAGAAATCGAAGCCAGCGCAGTGCCGAGGCATAATATGGACGGGAGTAGTAATCCTCGGGATTCTGGAACGCTTCGATGAATAGCATGGGTACACTAAGTGCAAAGGGTGACCCATCTACTAGAATTGCGGCCCGACCTTCCATAATCTGAGCAGCCGTTATGTCCGGCCGTTCACTATTGCCGACATGGGGGAAAATTGATGAAGGCTTATCTTCTATAAATTGCTCAATATATCCCATATCCAGGATGGCATCAGTGTCAATTCGCTTCAGACGTTGTTTTACTTCTTCAATAAGGCTGTCCTGGGCTAGTCCTTTAATGTAGACTACACTCACATCAGTTTTAGTTCTGTGTCCGATCTGCAGCGAATCAAAGGTTAAACGCGAGTCTCGGATTATCCGGCGCAACAAAGCCGTGTTGGTGCGCAGGGTTTCATTAAAACCTATTCTGGGCCCCCGAATAGACATTTCGTTTTTGGCTTCTTCGAGACCGCGGGTTTTCCATCCTGGTAAATTGATGGCCAGAGCCTGATTAAATCCTTCCAATAAGATCGCTGTATTGCCTGCCAATACGGCATCGGTCACCGTTGATACATAACTCAATGGAGTTATTTCCCCGGCGGTTAAAACATTGGTTTGGATGAACTCGAGAATATTAGATTGCGCCTGCGCCCCTTGAGTATCAGCCTTCACCATCTGCATATGGAGCATCAAAGGCCGCAATATATCCTGGTTTACCAGGTTTCTCTCTACCAGGCCATCAATATATATGATGGCTGCATCCAAGGTTCCCTCGGAGCCTATTTTAATTTTATGGATAATGATATCACTGCTCAGACCCAGGACGCTTCTAATCTTATTGAGATTGATACTCAAATTTTGGGATAAATCATTGAAAGCAGCAATTTGTTCTGTTTGCGTTTCGCTTTGGCTTTTTGGGTCCCGACTAAGGCCCAATTTTTTTGACAACAACCTGAACACCGAAACCAACCTCTTTTGCGATTATTTTTGAATAAGCGGCGAATTATCCTAAATGCGTATCATTTTCTAATTTACCCGGAACATAATGATAAAATCCCTAAAAATTTACTTTATTGCTTGCGATAGGTTGATTTACGTTGAAGCTTGTAACTCGTAGGGACAATCGTGGTTTTGAGGTGTGGCGGTATCGGAACATAAAAGGCGGGTGCTTTAAATCTGCCGCATAATAGTACTTGAAGTTAAAATTGGGACAAAGCTGGTTCCCTGTTTAATCCCCAGGCTGGCATAATAGGCTTGGTGCGGTTGCAGGCGAAAGCGACATTGACCTACGGTAGTACGAACCCACATATCCGAATAGTCAAACTGCTCACCAGCCTCATTAATACGCAGGACAATTCTTCGCATGTCCGGATTAATCCCATATTGGGTGCAAACTTCTTTCCATTTGTCTTGTCCCAGGTTCCAGTAGACCAGACCATGTTCGTCATCGCTCCGTTGTATCTTAATGGTGTCAATGGCCAGATAAAATTCATCGCCAACATTTAATGCCAATTCAGGTGCTGCTTCAAAATCGAAAGCACCATTATCGGCTAATCTTCTTTCATCTGCATCAATGGTGTTCAATACCCAGAGTACAAGGAGGGTTAAAACCAGGGCTACGACGGAAATAAAAAGCAAAGGGGTCATAATATGCCTCCATTACTATTTTCGTATTTTAGGGATAGTATTCCCAATCTGGATGATTTAATAAGTGAGTATAGCAAAGTAGTTCTCAATAAATATGTCAGACTAAACGGTATATATAGAGTATAATGGGTTAAATTAGGAGGGGATTAGCTTGACAGAAAGACCACGCTGGGGATTTGCGGAAATAATAATTGTTTATATAGGAGTTATGGCCGTCGGTATTTTGACTAGTATGTATGGCCAGAATATTCCCGGCTTACTTCCCGGCCGATTGGGTGCCGGGGAGATGGGTTATTTTCTGGCCGGATTTCTGGTGCAGTTTACGGCCACCATAGGCTTCGTATACCTTCTGGCCGTGTTTTTTCCCAAGGGCCGGTGGAGTGATCTGGGGATTAGAAAAGCCAAGCCCGGGTCATATTTACGTTATGGACTGGTAGGCGGAATATTACTAATTATTATGGTGCTAGTCCTAGGCTATGTGCTAAAATATTTGCAGCCTGACCTAGGGCCCCAGTATTATGAGGAAATGTTGCGGTCTGCCACTGGAATACCGGAATTTCTCGCCGTTATAGGGGTAGGAGCGGTTCTCGCACCATTGTCCGAGGAAATTTTTTACCGAGGTATGATTTACCCAGTATTTCGCAAGTATCTGGGACCAACGTGGGGTGTCATTTTGGCTGGTTTGGTTTTTGGCTTGGCCCATTGGGATCTGTGGCGTACCATACCTTTAGCTTTGGGAGGTATGGGGCTTTGTTATATCTACGAGAAGAGTGGCAGTATATGGGTGTCGGTGGTTGCCCATGGGGTATGGAATGGAGTTATGTCTATGCTAATTTATCTCCCTCTGGCTCAGGGCATGTTATAATATTAACTTAGGATTAAATTTTAGTTAAATTTGGGAGAGATGAAAATAATGCCTACTTATGATTACAGATGTGAAAATTGCGGACGTTTTGAGAAGGTTCAGAGGATTACTGATGAAATACTGCAGGAATGCCCCAAATGTGGAGGACAGGTACAAAGGCTAATAAGTAAGAACGTGGGAATAGTCCTTAAAGGCGGCGGCTTTTATAGTACTGACAACAAAGCTGTAAAGGACCGGGTCCGCAGTCTTAATAAAGACCGGCAAACGGATAATCAGGCCCTGCTGGATGGTGACGTGAAATCCTATGTTGAGCAGTCGGAAAGTACCACTCAAAAAGCATTAGAGGCTTAAAGTCATGAAATCAATAACCATTTATACCGATGGTGCTTGTTCAGGCAATCCTGGTCCCGGGGGATGGGGTGCAGTTTTAATTCATAATGATCAGAAAAAGGAAATCTCCGGGGGAGAAAGTCAAACTACCAATCAACGTATGGAATTACAAGCGGTGATTGGGGCTTTGGCTTCATTGAAGGTAACCGATTGGGATGTCACGGTATATTCAGACAGTGCCTACGTGGTTAATGCCTTTAAACAAAATTGGATTGGTAATTGGCAGAAAAACGGCTGGAAGAACAGTAAGAAGGAAGCTGTGGCTAATCAGGATCTCTGGCAGCAGCTATTGGTGCTAATGGGCAAAAACCGGGTAACAATGGAAAAGGTTAAGGGACATGCCGGGGATATTTACAATGAACGCTGTGATGAATTGGCCCGTCAAGCCATTAAGGAATTGTAAAGTGGGCTCAGGACATGAATAATGTTGAAGTATATAATGCCTTGGAAAACGGCACATTAGGGATAGGAATCCGGGTCAACGGGCCGGCTACGGTGCAAGATTTATTGGATGTCTGGCAGCCATTATGCGATGATCAGACGCTTTATAAACAATATGCCCAGGGTAATTACGCCTTGTGCAAGGGATGTCAGCTTAATTGCTGCAGTACTGCTTATGTAATACCAGATTTGATTTCCTTTAAGAAGATGGCGGCTGGTTTAAAACTGGACCATGGCGCTTTTATCACCAGCTATTTTCACCGCGAAAAGCTGAGTTCGGGCCTCTTGCGTCTGCAGCCCAATCCTTGTGTATTTCTGCATGATAATATTTGTGAGATTTATCCGCTGCGATCGCTAATTTGCCGATTCTATCTCTGTAGTCACCTGCTCGGGGACACCGAGGAATTGATATACAAAATTGCCTGGTCAGGAGCAGCAGCTACGCAGATATTTGCCGAGCAAAAAGGACTGATTCCCGAACTGGGAGCCGGAGCATTAAGCAGTTTTGACAGGCTCTTTGTTAATCTATTGGCAGAGTATCGGAGCAGTGAGGGGGTCAAGAGTTTCCTGCAGGCTCAAGACTATGGGGATATATCGCTCCGCCATTTTATGACACCGTGAAAGGGAGTATCATGGTATGCTAGTTATACGCATAAAAACTCGGGATTTACTTCGGGTTACCAGAAAGTTTGAAACCAAAAGGGCGCGAGTCCTGGCAATAACCAGTAGAGACCAGGAGTTCGATATCTTGTACGCTGTGGATGAATACCAAGACCGGGAGTAAATTCATTCTTAGCTGTCCGGGGGGACAGTTTTTATATTTTGTAGCAGGATTATTGATTATTAGAGGGAATATATGAATAATTATGCATTATATTTTGGGGGAGGGAGGTTGTTTTCAGTTGATACATAATGTAAGGAGGGGAAAGGGATTGAAGTTGTTGGGTAAGAAAAAGGTAGCACTGGTTCTCTGTATACTAATGTTGTTCTCATTGTTGGCAGGTTGTGGCAGTAAGACTGCTGCTCCGGATAAAGCCGCCGACAAGGCCGCCGATACGATAAAATTAGGTTTCTTAGGAGCTAAAACGGGCTCAGTAGCCAATTATGGACTTCCCGGTGAAAAGGGCATGAAGATGGCCATTGATGAGTTGAATGCTGGTAAGGGTATCCTGGGTAAAAAAGTTGAAGGAATTTACGAGGATAACAAAGGAGAATCCAGCGAGATAGCCAACATCACCACTAAATATATTACCAAGGACAAGGTGGTTGCTCTGGTGGGTGATCCATGTACCGGATTGACCAAAGTAGCTGCCGATATTGCTCAGAAGAACAAAGTAGTGATTTTCTCGGCCGGCGCTACTGGTGCAGGGGTGGTTGAAATTGGCGACTATGTTTTCAGAAATACTCTGTTGGATACAGTGGCTGCTCCGGCGGTAGTCGATTGGATGATTAATAAAAAGGGTTGGAAGAATCTAGCCGTCATAACCTCGCAAAACAATGGTTATAGCACGGCGCTTACGCCCATATTTAAAAAAGCCATAACTGACAAAGGTGGTAAGATAGTTCTGGAAGATAGCGTCAACGACGGGGAGACTGATTTTACTGCTCAGGTTACTAAACTTAAAAATGCTAACGCAGATGCCTTAGTTTTCACCGGCTATTATACGGAAGCAGCCTTGATTATGAATGAAGCGAAAAAGAAAAATCTGGATATCGTTTTGGTGGGTGGCGATGGTCTATATGGCCAGGATCTGGCCAAGCTGGGCGGAGCTGCGGTACAGGAAAAGGTTATTTTCTATGCCGGATTCTCTACTGATCAGCCTAGTCCCGAAACTGCCAAATTCCTGGAAGCCTATCGGGCTAAATATAAAGAAGACCCGGACATGTTCTCAGCCCAATATTACGACGCAGTTATGATATTGGCCAAAGCTATGGAAACAGCCAAGAGCGCTGACCCTGCCGTATTTAAAGCTGAACTGGCCAAGCTTAAAGATTATCCCGGCGTTTCCGGGGTGACTTCATTTGGGGCCGATCGTGAACCCATCAAGAGCCCGGTTTGCTTACTCACCGTAAAAGGAGATAAATTCCCAGCCCTGCTGGAAAAGATTCCGGTACAGGCCAAATAATTTCCAATATTGAACCAAATAAGCTTGTAATGGCCCGTCCTTATCAGGACGGGCCATTGTCAAGCGTATTTTCCTTATTATTTCATAATCTCTTAAAGGTTGTCTGTGGTAAACTGTATATAGTCTATTCGTAACAGGGAGGCAGCTTATGTTTTGGGAACAGCTAATTAACGGGCTTACACTTGGTAGTAGCTATGCGCTGATAGCCTTAGGGTACACCATGGTGTACGGAATTGTGCAACTAATTAATTTTGCGCATGGGGAAATCTATATGTTTGGAGCCTTCGTGGGGCTATTTCTGGTGATGGCGGGAATGAATATCTTTATAGCTCTCTTGGGGGCCATG
Source organism: uncultured Syntrophomonas sp. (assembly GCA_964647245.1). Lineage (GTDB taxonomy): Bacteria > Bacillota > Syntrophomonadia > Syntrophomonadales > Syntrophomonadaceae > PHAA01. The sequence continues at coordinate 8,422 of CAZYJA010000068.1, forward strand.
ATTTTCTGTATGCTCCTGGGTATGTTGGTAGAAAGGATTGCCTATCGTCCATTGCGGGGGAAATCATCACGCTTGTCCGCACTAATAAGCGCCATCGGCGTGTCGATTTTTCTTTCGACCCTAATGGCATTGTATCGTGGTACCAATACCACCCGTTACCCTGAGATCATGGGTACTAGTACTTTCAATCTGGGTTCAATTCAAATATCTTCGCTGCAGGTAATTATCCTTCTGGTATCGGCACTTCTGATGGTTGGGTTACAAGTCTTAATTCAAAAGACTCGCATTGGTAAAGCCATGCGCGCTTGTTCTCAGGATTTAGAGGCATCATCCTTGATGGGCATCAATGTTAACCGGGTTATATCAGCCACCTTTGCCATTGGTTCAGCTTTGGCTGCTGCTGGTGGGGTTATGGTAGGTATATACTATAATGCGGTTTGGCCTTATATGGGCATGATGGCAGGGATGAAAGCTTTCTCCGCCGCGGTATTAGGGGGAATAGGTTCGG
>CAZYJA010000068.1:8939-11220 GCA_964647245.1 uncultured Syntrophomonas sp.
TTTATGGAGATCATGGGCGTGGCCTACCTTTCTTCATCCTACAAAGATGCCATCGCATTTGCTATACTTATCCTGGTGCTTTTCATTCGTCCCCAGGGGTTAATGGGGAAAAAGATATCGAAAAAAGTGTAGGTGAATTAAATTGGACGCATTCATAACGCAAAATGTAGATGCCTACTATTTGCGTATTATGATTTTTATCGGCATAAATATTATTCTCGCCCTGGGACTTAACTTAATTACCGGCATAACCGGGCAATTATCGATGGGACATGCTGGGTTTATGAGCCTGGGAGCCTATACTGCAGCCATCATGTCCTTGCATTTTGATGCCCCTTTCTTTGTGGCGATATTAGCTGGAGCGTTGATGGCAGCCGCCTTTGGGTTTCTCATCGGTATTCCTACCCTGAGGCTGGACGGGGATTATCTAGCGATGGTAACCATAGGATTTGCGGAAATCATCCGCGTTTTCTTTTTGAACTTCGAAATGGGCGGCAAGGCGGTAGGACTTTCCGGTATACCTCAAACAACGACCTTTAGTATGGTTTGGTTAATCGTTATTATAATCGTTGTATTAAATACCAAGCTATTATCTTCGCGGGTGGGCAGGTCCCTATACGCTATTCGCGAGAACGAAATAGCTGCGGAATCATGTGGGATCAACACCACGCGTATGAAAGTTTTATCTTTTACGGTAGGCTCTTTTTTGGGAGGATTAGGTGGTGGCTTATATGCTCACTATATGTACTACATTAATCCTCAGGATTTTGGCTTTATGAAATCGATTGAAATATTGAACATGGTGGTTTTAGGAGGCATGGGCAGTATTCCCGGTACTATTCTAGGCGCGGTAATACTTACCCTGGCTCCTGAAATGCTGCGCATAGTAGCTGAATACCGACTGCTGTTTTACGGAGCCCTGCTGGTAATACTAATGATATTCCGGCCCAATGGTCTCCTGGGTGACGTACGGGTATATGACCTTAAGAAGCGGTGGGCTAAAAAAGAGGTGAAGTTATGATGATTCTGGAGATGGAAAAGATAAGCCAGGAGTTTGGTGGGTTAAGAGCTCTGGATGGGGTCAACCTGCGCATAACCGAGAAAGAGATTTTTGGCATAATTGGTCCCAATGGGGCCGGTAAAACTACCTTATTCAATATTATTACCGGGATTTATATACCGACCGAGGGCGATCTTCTTTTTAAAGGAAATAAAATTAACCGCTTGGCCCCCCATGATATAGCTCGTCTGGGAATTGCCCGAACCTTTCAAAATATTCGGCTTTTTGACAAGCTTTCAGTTTTGGACAATGTTCGCGTAGGTTGTCACGGAGTTACCAAGAGCGGTTTCTGGAGTGGAATGCTGGGTCTGCCTTCCAGCCGGAATGAGGAAAAATTGATTCTGGGCAAATCGCAGGATTTGCTGGAAACGGTAGGGCTTCAGGATAAGGGTTTTGAATATGCCAACAACCTGGCTTACGGGGAACAGCGCCGTCTGGAGATTGCCCGGGCTTTGGCCCTGGAGCCTTCCTTATTGCTTTTGGACGAACCGGGGGCAGGTATGAATCCTTTGGAAAAAGAGGAACTGATGAAGCTCATTCGTCAGATTCGCGATGAGCGGCATATCACCATTTTAGTGGTAGAGCATGATATGAACCTGGTTATGAACGTTTGTGAGCGGATTGCGGTTTTAGACTACGGCCGTAAAATTGCAGATGGAACACCTGCTGAGATTAAGAATGACACCCGGGTAATCCAATCCTACCTAGGGGTAAGTGCATGAGTCGTGCCCCTATATACCTATTGTTGGCCTTCTCCATCCTCTGCATGTCGACTTCTTCAATTATCATCAGGTATTGCACCGCCCCCGCCCTCATAATAGCTTTCTACCGGGTGGTTTTCACCACGGCTATAACTGCCCCACTGGGCAAGAGGGAGCCAAGCGGCTTCAAGCAACTATCCCGGCGCGATTTTTGGCTTATTGTCGTATCAGGAGTATTCTTAGCCTTGCATCTGGGTTTTTGGATTAGCTCGCTTAGTTATACCAGCATATCCAGTTCAGTGTTATTTACCAACTTGCAGGTCATATTTGTCCTGGTTTTATCCGCCTGGTTATTAAGGGAGAAGGTTAACCGCTGGGTTACGGGGGGAATTCTGACTGCTTTAATAGGAAGCCTGTTAATTGTGCAGGGGGACCTGCAAGCCGGAAAACTCATGGGAGATATGCTGGCCTTGTTGAGCGGTTTATTCGTAGCCATCTATTTTTTAATAGGCAGAACTGT
>CAZYJA010000069.1:0-9654 GCA_964647245.1 uncultured Syntrophomonas sp.
CGAATTCAATTCAAGAACCGTCCCCGAATTTACAAGAACCGTCCCCGAATTTACTTATGTATCCCTGTACCCGTTTGCCTTGATCGTTATACCTTTAATCTCTCTTCCGTAAGGTGGGGAAGAAGATGACGTCGCGGATTGACGGTGAATCGGTCATTAGCATTACCAATCGATCGATTCCTATGCCCAGTCCACCAGCTGGGGGCATACCGTATTCCAGTGCATTTAGGTAGTCTTCATCCATCATTTGCGCCTCGACATCTCCACCGGCTCGCTTCTCAACTTGTTTCATAAACCTGCCTCGCTGATCTATGGGGTCGTTGAGTTCCGAGAAAGCATTGGCGATCTCCCGCTGCATGATAAAAACTTCAAACCGATCCGTGAATTCTGGATTATTAGCATTACGCTTGGCCAGGGGAGATATCTCCACCGGATGTCCGTAGACGAAGGTTGGCTGAATTAGCTTGTCCTCCACAAACTCCTCGAAAACTTCATTGATAATTTCTCCCCGGGATTCGGTGGGCTTCACTTCCAGGCCCAGCCGCTTGGCTGCCTGTCGAGCCTCCTCGTCGCCTTTGATTTGACTGAAGTCGAGACTGGTATGTTGTTTTATCACATCCAACATGGTCACCCGCCGCCAAGGCGGAGTAAAATCAATTTGCTGGCCTTCAAATTCAGCAATCATAGTTCCATTGATTTTAAACATGACCGAGGAAACCAGGTCTTCAGTAAGTTCCATCATTACCTGGTAGTCGGCATAGGCCTGATAGAGCTCCAACATGGTGAACTCAGGGTTGTGTTTGGTCGAAATACCTTCATTTCTAAAACTGCGGTTAATCTCGTAGACCTTTTCCATCCCGCCCACGATTAATCTTTTTAGATATAATTCCGGTGCCACCCGCAGGTAGAGGCTCATATCCAGAGCATTGTGATGGGTGGTAAAAGGACGTGCGGTAGCTCCCCCGGCAATAGGATGCATCATGGGGGTCTCTACTTCGAGAAAGTCCTTTTTGTCCAGGTACTTACGAATTTCCTTAATTATCTGACTACGCTTGATAAACACTTCTCTGACTACCGGGTTAACTATTAAATCAACATACCGTTGCCGGTAGCGCATTTCCACATCCTTAAGTCCGTGCCATTTTTCCGGCAGCGGATTAAGCGACTTGCTAAGATACACAAAATCATGGACATGCACACTTATTTCGCCCTTTTGGGTGCGGAATACGAAACCCTCTATACCCAGGATATCGCCCATATCCAATTTCTTAAAGAGCTCATATTTTTCTTCACCTACATCATCTTTGCGAAAATAGAGCTGTATATCCCCCGATAAGTCCTGTAAGTTAGCGAATCCGGCCTTACCATGCCTCCGTTTGGACATGATGCGTCCCGCAATTCTAACGGTCTGTCCGTCCAGTTGATCAAAATCAGCTTGAATCTGACCCGCGTTACAGTCCCGTTCAAATCTGGTGCCAAAAGGGTCGATGCCCATATCGCGAAGTTCCCCCAGCTTGTCCAGGCGAACCTGCTTCAGATCGTTAATGTTTAATTCTTGTTCTGACATCTTCACGCTTCCTTATAGTATATATTTGTTGCTACTTCTCTACCTTCATAATCTTATATTTTATAATACCGGCTGGTGCTTCAACTGAAACCACGGTTTTAACGGTCTTGCCCATGATGGCCCGCCCCACCGGTGATTCGTCGGAAATCTTGCCATCCTTTAGTTTAGACTCCACCGAGGAAACCAGGGTTACATTTACCTCCCGTCCGGACTTCATTTCCTTTAATTTTACCCGCGATCCTAAGGAAACCACATCCGTACGGATTTCAGCATCTTCCATTAATCTCGCTTTTTTCAAGGTCTGTTCCAGGGTAAAAATTCTACCCTCGATAAAAGCCTGTTCGTTCTTGGCATCTTCGTATTCCGAGTTCTCAGAAATATCACCAAATGCTATGGCCTGTTTAATGCGCTCGGCTACCGCTTCCCGGCGCGAGGACTTCAGAATTTCCAGTTCGGTTTCCAGCTTTTCCAGGCCCTCTTTGGTTAGGATAATTTCTCTTTCTTCACGCTCTGCCATAATATCGCTCCTAACATAAATGTCCTGCCTAACGCGACCTTACGCTGTTTGGCAGGCTAAATAATATTAAAAAAATAACCTGGCCATTCACTCCGGTTTTTTCGAACTCTATTTGTACATCAAAGCTACTTATACGTCCAGTATTACTACGCTCTGACGCTCGTCCAGTATGAAAAACCCGCAGTGCTCCGCCCGGTTTATTTTGGTGGCCCCAAAATATAAATAATGCCAACTACAAAAGTCAGCAAATATGCTTACATAATGAAATCAATTATATAGACCTCATTACCCAATGTCAAGAAATGGTTCCCATAAGCCTATGTTATCCCCGGCCTCAATCAACCCTTCGTGAAGTTCTTCTCCACTCAGGTTTAAATATCCTGCTTCTGCTAGCAGACAAGTTTCCAATATCGGCGCCAGGGTATTAATTTTGGGATTTAATCCGGCCTCGGTCAAGGCTTGTTCCAGTTCTGGCGCCAGCCCACTGCTGTCATCATCCAGCCTGATACCAAAGACTTCCGGCGAGGCTATCGCCAGACTGCGGCCACTCGGTTCAAATGACACGATTAAATCTCCCTTCCGCCAGTTATGAGGATTCACATAGCTGTTACTTACTGCTAATCCCTTATCATATAATAAGCGATGAACCATAATTTCATTCCTCACCGGATAATAATTTTGCATCGATATCGGAATATGATAGCCTGCTAGATTGGTTAACAGTGGAAATACATCGGGAATATCGCCAACCAGAATCAATTTCCCGGGGTCTTGAAAGACTATCGCCTTCTCAATCAGGACCGCCGCCAGCGCGCTGATAAAGTGATCCCCGAACACGACCGGCAAGTTATGCTGCTCGGCCAGGAACAAACTTTTCAGCCTTCTATCCACACCCAGACGGGGTAATTCATAATCATTTAGGATCGCCTCGGTCTTCTCCATCATCCGGCCCCGATTATTGGGATTCATAATGGTCCAGTTACCCTCTCCCATAGGCAACAGAACATTGCAGCCCTTTAAACCAAATCGGCCAAAGTGAATCAACTGCTTTACTCGAGGGGAAAATAGAATCGGGGCTAGCCTGTCCAGGAATGTCTTCCGGTTGGCTAGCCCCTGACGATTACTCTCCCGCATATTAAAAAAGGCAAAATCCAAGTCAAGCACTAAACCTCTCCAAATCAATTACTCCCGGCTTCATGTTTAATTCCTTCAACATAGCATAATAATCCTCCGGTCTTATCTGATCCAAGGGTTTCCCCATCAGACTGACCATCAGGGCTTCAATGACGTTGGTGCCAAAGGAACGTCCGCCCATATCCGGGGTAGTGGTGATAACTTTGCTTACACCCCGCGCTTGGAGGAGTATAAGGTCATCGTGGGTGGTAGTATTGGTAATAATCACCTTACCATCCAGCCGCTCCGGCAGGTAGCGGCGAATATAGATAAAATCACCCGCAATAACATCTGCATTATAATAGTATTTTGAATATTTTGGGATTATGACATCTTGTTTATTTCCGGTTGGATATAGCATATCAAATGGCAGCCTGACCACGATTGGTGCCACCATACTGCCCACCATGCGTAAAGTCTTAAGGGAATGCATCGGAATAGGCACTCCTATAGTATATATCAGGTCACCTACCGTTAAGTGGGCCCCTACTTCTTCAAAGGCTTCAGCCATGCCAAAACGATCAATGCCACAGACCATTAAAACCTTTTTGCCCTGCAGGTCATATATACCATCTTTTTGTATGTCCAGGACGCATTTGCGCTCCAGCGTGTTTTTCAGTCCGCTGCCGTCTACCATGGGAGTCTTGCGCGCCTCCACCATCAGTTTCCGGGCGTCTTTGATAACATAACGCTTCCCGCCCAACTGGACATAAAGGTCTATGCCTCCCATGCCGAAAGCCGCTATTTTACCATCCAGGTCTCTGATTAGCTGGATAGCTTGATTCCAGTCACCATTGGTGCCGATTCTCTCAATTCGAAAACTTTCACCCATAAAATCAGTTTCAAAAGCATGGTCTCTTTTGGAAGAACCCAAGCTGACACTTACGATCCGTTTCAAGGCAAAGCCTCCTCCTCTTATTTGATGATTAGGGAAGCAAGGGGACGTTCTTTTTGCTTCCCCCTGCTAGCGCGCGTGTTTAATAGCCCGCAATATTTTGCGTATTTCCAAGGGATCAACCCACTTATCTTCGGTAATGGGCGAGGTCCCTATTTCCACCGAGATCACTTCGGCATCCAGAACGCCCTTTATTAGCTTAATGCGAGTATCCGAGCCCAGACAGATTACTACCTCATATTTACGGATACGAGACACCAAATCCATAATTACATTCAGCAATTCTTTACCGGAGTACTGGTTTACGAAGTCCAGCCTTTCCTGTTCAGTCATAAGTAAAATAAATTCAACCCCGGCTTCTTCCAGGATAGTTCGAATCTCGTCTTTGTTAATTAATGGAAATCCAATGCAGGCTATAGTTTGCCCCTTGCGCAGCTCACCTATACCTTCCAGCCGAGAAATAAAAGTGCGATCAATACCCAGACGTCCCGCTACATCCTGCTGAGATATTCCCCGAGCTCGTAACTGCAAAATCTTCTTTAAGGTGTTTTCAATTCTTTGCCAGCTGATAATTTTATCCTGGATACGAATAAAATCCATACACACCTCCGTGAGCACAAACTTGTACACATGATTTACAAAATTATAGCACTGCCACATAGACAATGCTAGTTTTTGCCATATCTTATTAGTGGATAAGGGACAGTGGATAGTGGATAGTGCACAGGAGCCAAGGGGATGTTTGACACAAGTGACACAAGGGGACGTTTACCTTGTGTCACATTGCCGGTGACAAGGAGGATGGTTCTCGACGACACGCCCTAGGGCGCTTTTGGCGGTGCCACCGATAACCGTCCCCACTGTTACCTATACAATCCACTATCCCCTATCCACTATCCACTTCTTAACTAGCCACTCTATGTTACCCGGTCATTATGGCCAGGATCTCTTCTTTGGTGGTGGCTTGATTGATCAGGGTCCGAACTTGGGCGGCACCAGGTCGGCCTTTAAAATACCAGGCCAGTTGCTTGCGCATTTCGCGTACTGCTACCCACTCACCTTTGTACTTTATGGCCAGTTCCAGATGCTGCAGGGCAATTGCACTTCGCTCTTCCAGGGTGGGAGGCGGGAGAATATGGCCGGTGCTCAGCAATTCTACGGTCTCGCGGATAATGAAAGGGTTGCCCAGGGCGGCTCGGCCAATCATAACTGCATCACAGCCGGTATGCTGAAGCATTCGTCGGGCATCCTCGGCATTATGTATGTCTCCGCTGCCGATAACCGGTATCTGCACGAGTTCTTTGACCTCTTTTATCATATCCCAGTCGGCCTGGCCCGCGAAAAACTGCATGCGAGTACGAGGATGCAGCGTGATGGCCCTGGCTCCCTCTGCTTCAGCTACCCGGGCCAGTTCACGACAACTCAGGTTGGATTCGTCCCAACCTTTGCGCATCTTTACGGTCACCGGTACCTCGACTGCGGCTACTACCTGCCGGATGATCCGGCGGGCCTTGGGTATATCCAGCATTAGGGCTGCCCCTTCCCCGTTCTTAACTATCTTGGGAGTTGGACAGCCCATGTTAATATCAATTATATCGGCCCCCAGGTCTTGTACAATATGGGCGGCTCGGGACATAGTATCCGGATCAGACCCGAAGATTTGCACGGCTACCGGCCGTTTTTCATCGCTGGTATCTGCAATCCGCTGCGTCCGCTCCTGCCCGTATATTAGCCCCATATCGCTGATCATCTCGGTGAACACCAGCCCACAACCAAATGATTTAGCGATAATTCGAAAAGCCCGGTCAGAAATTCCTGCCATGGGAGCAAGCATAACCTGATTGGCAATTTCTATATCTCCGATTAGAAACATCTTTACCCCCGGTTCATTTCATATATCATTTTTAGGCCTTCCAGGGTTAGAAATTCGTCAATAGTATCTATGGATGCTGTTTCACGAGCGATAATGGGGGCCAGTCCGCCGGTGGCAATTACTTTCAGAGCTCCGCCTATCTCCTTTTTCATACGCTCGATGATCCCTTCGACCTGGCCCACAAATCCATACATAATTCCTACCTGCATGCTCATTACGGTATTTTTGCCGATCAAACTTTTGGGAACGGTTAATTCTACCCGGGGCAACTTGGATGCCCTGTTTACCAAGGCTTCGGTGGATATCTTTATACCTGGGGCTATAGCCCCGCCCAGGTACTCGCCAGCTTCATTCACTACGCAAAAGGTAGTCGCGGTGCCAAAGTCTACAATAATCAAGGGTCCCCCGTATTTATGATAGGCGGCCACCGCATTCACTACCCGATCAGCCCCTACTTCACGGGGATTGTCGTATTTTATGGACAAGCCGGTCTTGATACCCGGTCCTATCACCAGCGGTTTGCAACTGAAGTAACGCTGACTCATCCATTCCAGCTCCATCATCAGGGTAGGCACCACTGAAGATATTACCACGGCCTGGATTTCTTGCATGGAGATTTTGTTATAGTGAAAAAGTGAATTCAGTATCATTCCATATTCATCTGAGGTACGCATTTTGTCAGTTTTTAATCGCCAATGGGTCAAGAGTTCACCCTTAGCAAAGACTCCTACCACCATATTTGTGTTACCTACATCAAAAACGAGTATCATTAAATATAACCCCCTGCGACCATTTATTTAGGGATATCTTGCTTACCCTAAAACTAAAAAACTAAATTTACCCAGCCGAGCTCCTGACACTTACTCCGCTTATCGCTTCTTTATCGGTCCGTACCACGGTCCATCATGTCAAAGCCGTCCGTTTCTCCTGTGCGCCCACGGTTATGCCTGGTATATCGGTAATAGACTTATCCCAACCATCACCCCAGCGGGAATCGATTTTTCTAGCGGGACATGACCCGGCTTGGGGCCAGATTAATCAGCTGCTAATATATCGAAACTAATGTCCAGACTGGTTGCCGAATGGGTGAGGGCGCCCATGGAAATAAAATCTACTCCAGTTCTGGCTACCTCGGCCAGGTTACCCTCATTTATCCCTCCGGAAGCTTCCACCAGAGCTCTCCCGCCTATGATATTAACCGCCTCGATCATTTCGTAAATATCCATGTTGTCCAGCATGATAATATCCGCATTAGCCGTTAATGCCTCCTGTAATTGCCCCATCGTCTCGACCTCCACCTCTATTTTGATGGTGTGCGGTACTTTTTGGCGGGCGGTTATAACGGCTTTTGCAATACTTCCCACGGTTTTGATATGATTGTCTTTTATTAAAACCCCGTCGAATAATCCAAAGCGATGGTTGCGAGCTCCGCCAATACCCACCGCATACTTTTCCAACACTCGGAGTCCCGGCGTAGTTTTTCTGGTATCCAAAAGTTCAGCTTTACTATGCTGAATTATATCCACCATCCTACGGGTATGGCTGGCTATCCCCGACAGCCTCTGTAAAAAGTTTAAGGCCAGCCGTTCACCGGTCAAGAGGGTTCTGGCCTTACCCCGGACTACGGCAATTACATCACCCGGTTGAATTCCATCGCCATCATTTTTTAGCACCTCAAATTCAATTTCCGGTTCCAGGTATGCCAATACTGATCTGCTAATGTTTATCCCAGCTACAATACCAGGACTTTTGGCAGAGAAAATGCCGCGCGCGGTTTGTTCGGGTGGCACTAAACTCAGGGTGGTAATGTCACCATAACCCACATCTTCCTCCAGGGCTCGTTTTATGAGATCGTCAAGTCCTAGATAATTCATACTATAACCTCCGATAGAAGAATTAAGGGGAAGTTCTTTTGGCTTCCTTTTTTAGGTCTTAATAGGAAGCAAAAAGAATGTCCCCTTGCTCCCTGGGGCAGACAGAAGAACTGTCCCCGGGTCTCCCGAGTCTGCTTTACCTTAAGGTTAGAAATTTACAAAACTCATATGTTTTATCCATCTAATATCATCACGCTGGGGATAATCGGAGCGAAAGTGTCCTCCCCGGCTCTCTTTGCGCCATAAGGCAGCCTGAACCACAATGCGCGCGACGGTTAACATGTTGACCATTTCCATGTAGGCCACCGGGTCGTCACCCTGGCATAGGAAATTGTACAGGCGCTCTATTTTCTGATTGGCATTTTTTAACCCGCCGTGCTCCCGGATAATACCTACCTCAGCCCACATAATTTCCTGCAGTTCCTTCTTGGCCGGAGCGGGTAAAATTCCGCGTTCAGGGGGCCTATGTACCCAGTTGTTATCGAAATCTCGGTGTATCTCTGCCTCGCGAACCTGCCGCCGATACATAATCTCCTCCGCATTTTCAACTATGCGTTCACCAAACACGATTCCCTCCAGGAGTGAATTGCTGGCCAGGCGGTTCGCGCCATGTACACCGGTACAGGCAGCCTCACCACAGGCATACAATCCTTTAATGCCGGTTTCCCCGCGCGAGTTGGTCTTGATGCCGCCCATGGTATAATGCTGACCGGGAGATACCGGCACCATTTCCTGCTCCAGATTAATGCCCCGCTCCAGACAAGTACGATAAATATTGGGAAATCGGGTTTTGACTCCCGGAATTTTAGTCATATCCAAATAAACAAATTCACTGCCGGTGGCGGTGGTTTCACTTAGTATGGCCCGCGCTACCACGTCCCGCGGAGCCAGCTCCAGCAGCGAATGGTATTTGTGCATAAATCTCTCTCCCCGGGTGTTGTATAATAACCCGCCTTCTCCTCGTACCGATTCTGATATTAAAGGTCGCTGGACATCGTGGCTGAAAAGTACGGTGGGGTGAAATTGGATGAATTCGAGATCGGTAAGTCCACAGCCCATTCGGAAGCAGGCGGCCATCCCATCGGCGGTAGCAATATCAGGATTAGTCGTATTCAGGTATAGCTGGCCTGCGCCGCCGGTGGCAATGATAGTGGCCCGCGCTACATAAACTGCTTTTTGCCCGCTTATGGTGTCGTAAACCAAAGCCCCATGGCATTCCTGGCTCTGGTCATTGCCTAAGAGATCGATCAGGAAGTGGTTTTCTTTGATGGTTATACGGGCTTGCTGCTCGCAGCTGTTTACCAGAGCTACCCTGATGGCTTCACCGGTAGCGTCAGCAGCATGCAGGACCCGGGCCCGACCATGGGCTCCTTCCCGGGTAAAGGATATGTTGCCATCCTTCATGTCAAATGAGGCCCCGGCTGCCATGAGTTCGCGTACCCGATCCGGTCCTTCCCGAACCAGAACATCTACCGCTTCTACGTCACAAAGCCCCACCCCGGCTTCCAGGGTATCTTCCAGGTGCAAGAAGGGAGAGTCCTCTTCATGGACTGCTGCCGCAATGCCTCCCTGCGCTAATCCGGTATTGGAGTCTTGGAGGGTTTTCTTGGTTAATACCACCACCTGACCAACATCCGCTGCTTTGAGGGCGGTAAACAGACCTGCAATCCCGCTCCCGATAATGAGAAAATCGGTATAGAATAGGGGAGTGTTTTGCTCCAACTCCCCAATGTATCTTGTCGTTATCATATTTTC
>CAZYJA010000069.1:9664-11161 GCA_964647245.1 uncultured Syntrophomonas sp.
AGTAATCGCATTATAGGTCTTACTACTCGTACTTTCCCACACAGGCTTTTTTAATTTGGTTTTTTTCATCCACAAAAACCAACTTGGGCTTATGAGTCTGACACTCCTCATCGCTTAAAATAGTATAGGTCAGGATAATAACAATATCTCCCCGAATTGCCAGGCGTGCAGCCGCACCGTTCAAACAGATAATCCCGGAGCCTGGTTCGCCCTCGATAACATAAGTCTCGAAGCGTTCCCCGTTATTATTGTTTACGATAGTAACCTTTTCATTGGCAATAATATCCGCAGCATCCATTATATCCTTATCAATAGTAATACTGCCCACATAGTTCAGATCAGCCTCTGTAACTACGGCCCGATGAATTTTGGACTTTAACATATAACGAATCACTAGTCTACACCTCCACCAATAGGTTATCAATTAATCTGGTTGTACCGAATTTTACGGCCAGGGCTATTAATACTGGGCTATTAATATCTTCGACTTCGGCCAGGTCACGAGCATCGTATATTTCAGCATAGTCAATGTTTGCTCCCGGACTGGTGTTAATCATTTGTTCCAGCAGGCTTTTTACTTTGGCCGCGTTTCTTTCACCGGATTGAATAAGATCCCGGGCTGCGAAAAGAGACTGATTCAAAACCAGTGCTTGCTGTCTTTGTTCGGCACTCAAATAGACATTGCGGGAACTTAAGGCTAACCCGTCATCCTCCCTGACAATAGGTACTCTGACAATCCTTAGGGGAAAGTTGAGTTCGCGTACCATTTTCTCAATAATCATCACCTGCTGAGCATCTTTTTGCCCGAAAAACGCATAGTCGGGTAAACATATGTGGAAAAGCTTGCTGACCACGGTGGTTACTCCGCGAAAATGAATCGGGCGCGACTTAGCACATAGTTTCTGGCTGATTTCGCCCATAACTTCTACAAAACTATTGTATCCGCTGGGATACATCTCCTTAATAGAAGGGGCGAATACGGCATCAACCTGGCCCTGTTCCAACAAAAGGCTGTCCTGGGCCAGATCTCGCGGATAATCCTCAAAGTCCTCTCCTACCCCAAACTGAATGGGATTTACAAATATGGATACCACCACTATATCGCAAGAACTGCGGGCCTCCCGCACCAGGGCCATATGGCCCTGATGCAGGTATCCCATGGTTGGCACCAGACCTATGGTCTGGCCCGACCGTTTCTGCTCTTTGCACCAATTTTGCATTTCGATAACACTCGTAAATGTTTGCATCTCTTTTCCTCTTCCAACCTTAATATAGTTTTTCTAGAACATCATCTTTAATGGTAAAGCCGTGTTCTTCCCCGGGGAAGGTACCTGCTTCGACCTCTTTTTTATAGTCCCGCAGAGCGTCCATAATAAGAGGCTGTAAATTGGCAAACTTCTTAACAAATTTAGGAATATGACCGCCGAACATGCCCAGCATGTCATTAATTACCAAGACCTGTCCGTCACAGTAGTGCCCGCCCCCAATGCCAATAGT
>CAZYJA010000070.1:0-10714 GCA_964647245.1 uncultured Syntrophomonas sp.
ACAGGAGAACCGTCCCCTTGTTACGTCCCCTTGTTATTACGCAGCAGGATTTAGATAACCAACCCTCCATTCGCACTAATAACCTGACCCGTAATAAAATCAGCTTCCGGCTGCGCCAGGTAGAATACCAGGCTGGCAATTTCCTCAGCTTGGCCCAACCTCATTAGGGGGGTTTGTTCTATCAACATGCCCTTCTCCTCTGCGGTGAAGGAATTCATCATATCAGTATCAATTACCCCGGGGGTAACACAATTTACTTGAATATTGGAAGGACCTAATTCTTTGGCTAAGGCTTTGGTGAAACCTATCATTCCCGCTTTGGCGGTGGAATAACTGACTTCGCAGGAAGCACCCACCATACCCCATATAGACGAAATATTAATAATTTTGCCGTGTTTTTTACTAACCATTGCCGGTATAACCAGCTGGCTGCAATTGTACATGCCTTTTAAATGGACATCCATCATCCGATCCCATTCTGGCTCAGTAGTATCGGTGAACAGTTTATTCGATGAAATCCCTGCGTTGTTTACTAAGACGTCGATTGGACCAAAAATTCTCCCCACGGTATGGATCATTTTCTCAACCTGTTCCCGATTAGTTACATCAGACCGAATTGCCAAAGCCGAAAAACCCTGTCCAGTTAAACTTTTCTCCAACCTTTGAGCAGCCTCCTCGGAGCTAAAGTAATTAATTACTACGTTATAGCCTTTGCTGGCAAAAGTTTCGGCTATGGCTCTGCCTATTCCCCTGGCAGCACCTGATATCAGCACCGTTTTTTGCATTTATTAAGACCCCAAACTAATTTTAATTTTCATTATCTATCGTGTTTAAGTAAGATACTTTTCTCCACCCGATTTCGGGCCGGATACCCTCTCGCTTCCCAGGACCTAGAATTATCTTTGGTTACCATTGTAACAAGAGCTAAACCCAACCTCAAGGGGAACAGGAGAACCGTCCCCTTGTTCCCCTCCTTTCCTTTGCCAAGTTAAGAATTTCTTAAGAAAGATGCCCGGTTTATCGTAAGATTTGGTTGCTATCATTACTTTAAAGTAAATGATAAAGGGTGTGATATAATTTGTACAATTTCAGAAGCGGGAGTGATACATCATAAATATTCTAGTTTGCGATGACGATAAAGAAATCGTCGAGGCCATAAAAATCTATTTGGAAAATGAAGGCTACCAGGTCTTTAAAGCCTTTGATGGCCGGGACGCTTTACAAGCCGTAGACGAACATGACATTCATCTGGTCATTATGGATGTTATGATGCCGCACATGGATGGCTTACGAGCAACTATGAAGCTGAGGGAAGATAAAAGCATCCCAGTTATCATGCTATCCGCCAAGTCGGAGGATACCGATAAGATTATGGGTTTAAATATGGGGGCTGACGATTATGTTACCAAGCCCTTTAACCCGCTGGAGTTAATTGCCCGGGTCAAGTCCCAGCTCAGAAGATATACCACCCTGGGCAGTCTGGAAACCAAAAACAATCTATATAAAACCGGCGGACTGGTAATCGATGATGAAAGTAAGCAGGTGACTGTGGATGGGGAAGAAGTAAAACTCACCCCGGTACAATATAAAATATTAAAGCTATTGACTGCCAATGCGGGCCGGGTATACTCCATCGACAGCATATATGAAAAAGTCTGGCAAGAGACTGCACTTAGCGCCGAAAACACGGTAGCCGTCCATATAAGACGAATAAGGGAAAAGATTGAGATAAATCCTAAGGAACCCAAATACTTAAAGGTGGTGTGGGGAATTGGATACAAAGTGGAGAAAATATAGCCATTCACTGGCAGCCAAGGTTTTAGTTTTTATAATCGCGATACTGTGTTTCACCAGTACTCTAACTATACTGTCAGATGTTGTGGGAGTGCAAAGAAATAATTTTGATATTGCCTTTGAAGATAGCTATTATCAGGGCCAAGACTATATAAATGATAGCATCAATATTGTGCAAAGCCTAACTGCTATCATTGGCGATTATAAAAATGAAGCCCATGTCTTAAATGGTGGATCTCTAACCGAAGATGAGATTTTAGATCGAGAAAACGAATTGTTCAGAGATTTTAGGTTTAATTCCAAGGCCTATAATCCCAATTTATCTGAGGCAGAAAATTATAAAGTATTTAAGGAAGTTTATGCCAGTAAAATTTTAGAACAAAAGAATCGATTAATTAAAGAAGATCTTCGTCGATTTAGAGAGACTCTGAAAGGCTTAGATCAATATCCCGGTCTTATCTATTATGCTAAAAGTGGTGAAACCATATTTACCAACAGTCCTGACCAGGCCAAAGAATATTTTAAGTCATTTCCATCCTATATGATATTTGATGGTTCAGAACAAAAAGTTTTTCCGGAAGAAATTGAAAACAACAATAATAATTATTCCTGGATTAGACCATATACAGACCAGATAGGACTACAGGACGTTGTGTATGTTGCCTTCACCGAGGAGTTTATTAATCCCAGAATGGCTGAATGGAAACAAGACAAAAATCTGGTTACGGTTAGCTTAAAGCAAATAGCAGGCTTTGCTTCAGCCCTGGTACTGGCTTTCATTTATCTAGTGTTGGTCATCGGCCGCAAACCAGAGGACGAGGGGCGGGTCCTTTTAAACTCTATCGATAGAATCTATACTGATATTAACTTAGGGATGTGCATGGTCTTTACCGGATTATGGGCGGGGACCATTAGTGAACTGTACCACTCCAAGATTTACGAGCTTACCTTTCCGCTTACCTTGTTAATAGCTGTTCCGGGTTTAATCCTGGTTCTATCTTTAGTAAAGCATATTAAAAACCGAACCCTTATAACCCACACCTTAACCTATACCATCTTTTATAAACTATTTCAGTTTATAAAAGACATCTATAACAGCGGAAATGTAGCGGTGAAGGTTGTTTTGATCGTAATAGGCTATCCTATAATAGTGGCCGTAACCTTTTTTATCTTCCCCATAACCATAGGGGCGGCAGCATGGCTGGCCTTTAAAAAAGTCAAGGAGTTTAATGCTCTAAAAGAAGGGGTAGAGCATGTTAAAAATGGAGACTTAAATTACACTCTAAATTTGCCTGGAGATGGAGAGTTGGCCAAGCTGGCTGCTGATATAAATACCATCACGGATGGCTTGAATAAAGCAGTTGAAAATGAGATCAAAAGTGAACGTTTGAAGAGTGAATTAATTACTAATGTGTCCCATGATATCAGAACCCCCTTGACTTCTATTATTACCTATGTTGATTTATTAAAAAATGAAAAAGACCAGGACAAGGCCGCCGAATATATAGATATTATCGACCAGAAGTCCCAGCGCTTGAAAATATTAACTGAGGATTTATTTGAAGCAACCAAAGCCTCCAGCGGAAATATACCCGTAAACTATGAGAAGATCGATATCGTATCATTATTAACTCAGGGATTGGGAGAACTAGATGATAAAATCCAGGGGCGTCGGTTAGAATTTAAGCTTAATTACCCGAGCGACAAAATTTATATCCAGGCCGACGGAAAATTACTGTGGCGAGCTATCGAGAATTTGTTATTTAACATCCTCAAATATGCACTTGAAGGCTCCCGGGTATATATCGATATTATGGATGCAGGCTCACAGATAACGCTAACCATTAAAAATATCTCGGCCTATGAACTAAATATTCCCTCTGCGCAACTGATGGAACGCTTCAAAAGAGGCGATGAATCCCGCACCAGCCAAGGCAGCGGGTTAGGATTATCAATTGCCCAAAGCCTCATCGAAATTCAAAAAGGAAGTTTTAATATAGAAATAGACGGGGATCTGTTTAAGGCGATAATTCAAATGCCCAAGCAAAAGCAGGAGATTTTATAACCCTATTGAGTCGTGGGAGTAAATACGATTCCCCCCGGCAGGAAACCAGCAAGTCATTTCTATAGATACAGCTGTTAAAGAAGAACGAGCAAAAAATGGCAAGCGGAAGGCCCTTGATAAAGGCTCATTTACGATATGGGGCACACCCCGGAAGGGGTATGTTCCCGTATAAGACGTCGATTGAACGGGTCTTCCGAATTAACGCAGCTATTGGCGACCATATTCGTGAGTGAAGCGAACATCAGTAGTGCCCGGAGGGTGCCTTTTTTGACGGTCTGAGGGGGTACAGCTGATGTCCCCTCAATTCTTTTGGCGCAGGGTAAACAGATAAATTTAGATATATAGCGCAGCAGGTAGAAATCGACGAAATTTTTATTCACGAAACGCCGAGGTCTTTCTTAGAGACCAAATATTTAATAGTTCATTTCGATGTCCTAAATAGATTTCGCTCATCAATAGAAAACCTGCTCCTGGTCCTTGCTGTCTAATTTAAAAAACCAAACATAATACTTTCTCGAAATATAGAAAGTTATAAAAAGGGTAATCCAAGTTATATACCAAGTCCAATGAATATACTGTATAACCATAGTATATTTTTCACAGAAAACTTCAAAGACTGTAATGGCCGTGCAATAGTAAAAGTAGTGCATAAATTGCCTGATGGGTGTTTTGGCTACTGGATAATGCAAGTTGAAAATCACACAAATAGAGGGGTAAACAAAGAATTCGAAGGAAAAGCTGGCTTTAGTAGCCCGGCTGAATTCCCTGACCGGGTATTCGATTAATCCATACTGCGCTACCAAAAGACCGATAAAACAAGT
The DNA here is from genome assembly GCA_964647245.1 of uncultured Syntrophomonas sp. GTDB lineage: Bacteria > Bacillota > Syntrophomonadia > Syntrophomonadales > Syntrophomonadaceae > PHAA01. The sequence continues at coordinate 4,681 of CAZYJA010000070.1, forward strand.
AATTAGTTGTTTGAAAAAGAAAATAACCTGGGCTTCTCTTAATTGGGCTTTAGGTACCAATATGAACAGCATAATTATGGTTAAGATCCATGCCATCACTAAAATTATTACTTCTGCGCTCATTTTATTATCATTTCCTTCTGCAAACTGTTACTATCCATTATTTCAATCTGCGATAGAATTCTTCATAATCAGATGTTATTAGTATTGGTTATTAACCGATATATCAATCTATTTGCAGCCACTTTTTTTAGCTGAACAACTGCTATTAGCATTTGCTTTTGGACCTTGTGACAAACTATGAATTATATTCTGCTCCGGTGGTTGATTTGGAGTTTGGCCTTCAACCTTAAAATGATGTCCCTGCTAAGGCCTTTATCATACCGAAGGGTATTCACCCCGAGTCAATGTGAATCATATGTTACTATTTACCAATAAAAAAGCACCTACCATTCGGCAGATGCAGATTCTGATATATCCTTAAGCATTGACCTAATATGCTTATGATCCTAAGTGCAACATTTTTCCTTTAACTTGGAATCCAGGTTAGACTCCGAATACCTCCGACCATTTACGAATCATTGAATGTAATTCATCGTGAACCCCGTGTCCAATGACCAGTTCCTCATACTGTTCAAACTCCTCATACAATTCAGCCTGCCGGGCTTCATCCAGCAATTTATCGGCCATAACGAACAAGACATCATTTTCCTTTGCTATATGACTCTGCAAAAGATCGCGATATTTCATGGCTGCCATAGTGAATTCTGTTAGATCTTTAGATTCCAAAGATTTATTCATTAGGGCTATATATTCCCTGCCCTGGTTATGTTCATGGAGCATTACCCCAATCGGCCCGCCTGCTTTGGATAGACCTTTACCGGCTAATTCCTCAAAAAGATAATTTTCTTCTTTCCCATGATGACATTTGTCGGCAAATATCTGCAGAAAATAGACCAACTCACGGTAGTACTGAACTTTAATGGCATCCTCGACTGTATTCGTCGCCGTCATCTTGTCCAGAATATTCAAGACGTGGAGAATGGCATCATGCTCTTTCCTTAAATCTTGAGTTGCCTGGCCCATAAATAATCCTCCTCTATTTACAATATCTTTTCCCCTACTTACCTTCCCGACCGTAATTTTATGCTTTAGGCTCCTTTATGGCACTCTTCTTGGTGTTGGGAACTTTTATAACATAGAAAGAAAATTGACTGTTCTGGTCTGCAGCCAAGGCGTGCGGAATTTGGGCCGGACTTATTATGATGTCACCAGCCTTAACAACTTCAGTATCTTCCCCTATGGTTACGGATCCTTTACCTGCAATTACCTGAAACAGAACATCTACGGGCGTCTTATGGATGGGAACTTTTTCTCCCGGTTCTAACAGCAGATTGATAATCCCTACATCCGGCAAATCGATTAACTGTTTTCCTTTTACTCCCCATCCGGTTTGCGTGAACGGCACATTGTCGATTTTCACCACTTTCATATTGCCACACCTCCCAATCCTAATTGTATATAGTATACCAAAATAATCCACTATGAGCATGATAATATGCTGCCAACGGACTAGGCAATGCAATTGCAAGCCATGTAAAACCTTAGGGATTAGGATAGAGATTAAATCATATTTTTATGCCACTAATTCTATTCCTCTGCACTCAGGATTCCAAGCCCATGATCCTGCTCGGCGGCGGTAAGAGTAATATTCACCAGCTGACCGGTTAAATCCTCAGGAGCACTAAAATGTACTTCGAGATAATTATCGCTTATCCCCATATACATACCATCGGAAAGATGGCGTTCTACCAGTACTGATAAATCTTGCCCCACAAATTGTTGCAGGAAATCAATTTTCTTCTTCCTGCCTAACTTCAATAGGGCTTCACTGCGGCTCTGTTTGACAGCGGCTTCCACCTGGGGAATCATGGCGGCGGCACTGGTTCCAGCCCGCGGAGAATACTTAAACACATGTAATTCATAAATAGGCAAATCATTAATCAGGTTATAAGTGTCCTGGAAATCGGCTTCGGTCTCCGTAGGATAGCCTACTATAACATCAGCGGCAAAGGCTGCCCCCTTAATTAAAGCCGCAGTTTTATTCACTAGATCCCGATAGTATTTCCGGTTGTATCTACGGCGCATGGAAGCCAGTATACGATCACTGCCGCTTTGCAGTGGTATATGGAAATGACGGCACAGGCGTTTATCTCCGGCCATTAAGGCCAGCAGTGGTTCATTCAATTCCAGCGGCTCAATGGAACTCAGGCGGATGCGATAGTCACCCGGGATTAAAAGAATCCTTTCTAACAGTCTGGTAATATTCCATCCGGGTATATCCACTCCATAAAATCCAGTGTGAATCCCGGTCAAAACTACCTCCCGGTAACCTAACCAGATCAGTTGACTGATCTCCGCTATAACGTCATCCGGAGCTTTACTGCGGACTGGCCCCCGAGCGAATGGCACTATACAATACGAACAAAAGCTTTGGCACCCATCCTGTATTTTCACAAAAGCCCGGGTTCGCAGGTGCACTTGCGAGTAAAGCACTGGACTTATCGCATCAGTTGAAGATATTGGCTCCACCCACAGCTTTTTACCGGCCTCTTGCTGGTTGTAAATGAAATCATCTACAATTTCCGCAATATGGTCCTTATGACGGTTACCGATAATTAGGCCAATACCTTCGATTTCCGCCAATTGCTCTGCCCCCACCTGCGCGCCACAACCAGCAGCTACCACTAACGCATCGGGATTAGCTCGCACTGATCTCCGCAGCATGGCCCGTGATTTACGGTCGCTAATATGGGTTACGGTGCAAGTATTGATGATACAAACATCAGCAGGGTCACCAAATTCTACAACTTGATAACCCCGCCTGGTAAATTCCTCTATCATTTGTTCAGTTTCTACCTGATTGACCTTGCAGCCCAGGGTATGAAATGCTACTCTTCTCACATTTATTTCCTCTTACTCATATAACATTCGCGACAAGGCCAGGGATTATAATTTGCGGGCTGCGACCCCGATCCAGTCGATATCCTGCAGGACTTGTTCAATCTCAAAACCATGGGCTTCCAATTGCTTTTTAACTCCTGGCCAACGGCTGTCAACTATTCCGGAACCGAACAGGTACCCCCCGGTACGAAGTACCTTGGCGGCCTCCGGAATAAGCATCGCGACCACCTCGGCGGTAATATTGGCCACAACCATATCAAATATAGAGCCTTGAATCGCCTCTACAATGTCGCCTTCTTCCACCCGTATCACGCCCTCCAGCTGGTTTAGAGCTACATTGTCCCGGGCGATACGAACGGCCAGGTCGTCAATGTCCATCGCAAATATTGAAGCAGCACCCAGTTTGGCAGCAGCTATGGACAGTATTCCTGATCCGCAGCCGGCATCAACAATGCTCTCCCCACCCTTTATATACTGGTCGATAAACCTCAGGCAAAAACGAGTCGAGGCATGTATGCCAGTGCCAAATGCCATACCCGGGTCAATGTTTACCACTACTTCATGGCCAAGTGGTTCGTATTCCTCCCACGAAGGTTTAATGACCAGTCTTTCCCCGACCTTAAAAGTATGGTAATACTTCTTCCAGCTGTCTTCCCAGTCTTCGCTCCTGATATCTTCCACAAATATCCGGCATTTAACCCCAAAATTAGTTTCCACTAATCTAATGGATTCATCCAGCTCATCCATTATCGATTTATCAGCCGGAAAATAGGCCTTAATAAGGACGAATTCATGGCTAATAAAATCAGGTGAAACTGATTCTGACTTCCAACCATCCTGATCCAGATATTTTCGGGCTGTCTGAGGATCTTCGATTGAGACGCCACCTGAGCCCATACTATGGAGTATTCCTGCAATCGCTTCGACGCAGATTCCATCAGTTAGAACGCTATACTCTTTCCACTCCATAAATCCATCTCCTCTAGCCCATGGCATCCTTCAGCTTATCAAACAAGCCCTTTTTGCCGGACTCCTTCTCTTCATTTTCGTTAAAAAATCCGGCTAATAATTCTTTCTGGCGCTTACTTAAACGAGTAGGTATTTTAACATTAACCAAAACCTTCAGGTCACCGCTGCGGTGACTGTGCAGATGGGGTATGCCTTTGTTCTTTACCGTAATTATATCGCCGGGTTGAGTACCTTCAGGAACTATCAGCTTATGCTGGCTCCCGCCCAACAGTGGTATCTCTATCTCCGCACCCAGGGTAGCCTGCACAAAATCAATGTCCTGGCTGCAGATTAGGGTGTAGCCATCGCGTTGGAACCGGACATGCGGTTTCACCACTATTACCAGGTATAAATCTCCAGGTGGCCCTCCCAGCGTGCCCTCTTCACCTTCAGATTGAATTCTCAGCCGGGAACCAGTATCAATACCGGCGGGAATGCGCACATTTATATGCCGTTTCTTCTTAACCTTTCCGCGGCCTTTACAGGCGGTACAGGGTTTCTCTATTACTTTGCCCTCACCGTTGCACTTGGAACACGGACGGACCGTCTCAAACCTTCCAAACGGGGTACTCTGTACCGACCGAACCTGACCGGCTCCCTGGCATTCGGGACATACTTTAGGACTGGACCCGGGTTCAGCTCCGCTGCCACTGCATTTGGTACAGCTTTCTACCCGCATCATCTCCATATCTTTTTCTATCCCAAAAACCGCGTCCTCGAAACTGATATCCAGACGAGCCTCTTTATCTGCGCCGCGCTGAGGGCCGCTTCTCCTGCGTTGGCCGCCTCCCGCCCCTCCAAAGAGAAGGTCGAAAATGTCTCCAAAACCACCTGCACCGCCGAAATCAGCCCCCCCAAAACCACCTGCCCCCATCCGGGATGGATCAAAAGCATCATGGCCAAATTGATCATAGGCGGCTTTTTTTTGGGAATCGCTCAAAATTTCGTAGGCTTCGGCAACTTCCTTAAACTTTTCCTCCGCATTCTCATCATCTTTGTTAACATCCGGGTGATATTTTTTGGCATTCTGCCGATAGGCCTTCTTAATTTCCTCCGGTGAAGCCGATTTAGATATCCCCAAAACCTCATAATAATCCCGCTTGGCGGCCATTATTTCCCACCTTCCTAACAACCCTTAACTCTTAACTCTACTTCTTGTCGTTATCATCGTCGGCAATGTTGAAGTCGGCGTCAATGACATCATCCTTGCCGGCTTCACCTGGTTCGCCCGGATTGGCATTCTGATACATCTTGCTGGTGAAAGCATACATGGCTGTGGCCAGGGCCTCAGTCTTACTTTCTATCTCAGCCACATCACTGCCGGCCAAAGCTGTTTGCAATTCTTCTTTGGCAGTATTGACTGCATTCTTATCGGCTTCTTCTATCTTATCAGCAAACTCCTTCAGGTTCTTTTCTACCTGATATATCATGCTGTCAGCTGCATTGCGGGCTTCAATTTCTTTAAACCGTTTCTCATCTTCCTCAGCAAACTTCTCGGACTCTTTTACCATCCGCTCAATATCGCTGTCGCTTAAACCGCTGGAAGCCGTAATGGTAATCTTTTGTTCCTTATTGGTTGCCATATCTTTAGCAGTAACATTTACGATTCCATTTACATCAATATCAAATTTTACTTCTATCTGCGGTACCCCTCTATGAGCAAGTGGCAGACCGGTTAACTGAAATCTTCCCAGGGTAACATTATGCTCCGCCAGTTTTCTTTCCCCCTGCAAAACATGAATATCAACCGAAGGTTGATTGTCAGCAGCGGTAGTGAATATTTGACTCTTGGATACCGGTATGGTTGTATTTCTATCAATAATGCGGGTAAATACAGCTCCCAAAGTTTCGATCCCCAGGGATAATGGAGTTACATCCAACAGCACCACGTCAGTTACTTCACCGGTTAGAACGCCCGCCTGAATCGCTGCACCCAAACCCACAACTTCATCCGGATTAATACCCTTAAATGGTTCCTTACCGGTAAATTTCTTGACTGCTTCCTGTACCGCTGGTATTCGGGTCGAACCACCCACCAGAATAATTTTATCAAGACTGGATG
>CAZYJA010000071.1:0-10701 GCA_964647245.1 uncultured Syntrophomonas sp.
TTTTTGTTATTTTCTATTAGGTGTTTATCAGTGGTCTCGAACCGTCCCCGAATTTCCCAAACCGTCCCTAATTTTCCCTGCTTTTTCCGTCCTCTAATCTACTCTTCTCCGGCTGGTCGTTTTATTCAACCTTGTCCAGTCCAAACTTTTCATGTAATGCTTTAACTGCGGATTCTACTTCATTTTCGTCGATTATGCAGGAGATCTTTATTTCCGAGGTACTAATCATGTGAATATTAATGTCCTTGTGGGCTAACGCGTCAAACATGTTGCCGGCCACCCCTGGATTACTCTGCATTCCTGCGCCCACGATGGATACTTTGGCTACATCCGTTTTATAAGACATGCCGGAAGCCCCTATCTTCATCACAATTTCATTAACCACCGGTCTAGCCCGGTTAAATTCGTTACTCTCAATGGTGAAAGCGATGTCATTACGATTATCACGCATGGCGCTTTGGATGACCATATCCACGTTAATGTTGTTATCAGCCAGAGTTTTGAATATGATACTGGCTACCCCGGGATGGTCCGGTACATCAAATAAGGCAATCCGGGCAACATTTAAATCATGGGCTACTCCACTTACAATTCTTTGTTTTTCCATCTTTGCAACCTCCGTAATAATAGTACCGGGATTATTATTAAAACTATTTCTCACTTCTACATCCACATTATACAACATTGCAAACTCAGCCGCCCGTGGTTGTAGTACGACTGCGCCCAAACTAGCCATTTCCAACATCTCTTCATAAGATATGCTGGGCAATTTCCGGGCATTTTTAACAATCCGAGGATCGGCGGTAAAGACTCCATCTACATCGGTAAAGATCATACAGCGATCTGCTTTCAGTTTAGCCGCCAACGCAACAGCAGAAGTATCTGAACCCCCACGCCCCAGGGTGGTAATATCTCCCTCGGGAGAAAGTCCCTGAAAGCCAGCAATAACTACCACCTTGCCAGCAGCTATCTCTTGCAAAATCCGGGCTGGTTCAATGTCACGAATGCGGGCTTTTGCATGCTGTCCATCGCTTTTTATGCCAGCTTGCCAGCCTGATAATGATATGGCTGGACATCCCATATTAATTAAGCTTAAAGCCATTAGGGCAGCCGACTGCTGTTCACCGGTGGATATAAGCATATCCAATTCACGATATTCCAAATTCTCTCCGATCGACCCGGCAATTTCCAATAAATCGTCAGTAGTATCGCCCATGGCCGATACTACTACCACCAGCTCATTGCCTTGACTTTTCAACTCCACGATCCTGGCGCATATGTTTCTAATTTTTTCAACTGTTGCAACTGAGCTGCCACCAAATTTTGTTACGAATAATGCCAATCTTATTCACTCCCCAAAATTCCATTATGCTGTTGTTTAACCAATGCCTTCTAATCTTACAACGTTATTTATCGCGCCGACAATACTCATGCCCTTTAAAACGGTTAAGGAATCCTGCAAGTCCTTTTCTTTGACCGTATGGGTAATTAAGATTAATTCCGCCATATTCTCCCGGCTGGTCTTTTGTAAGACGGTGGCAATACTAACCTCATTATTACCGAACACCCCGGCAATCCCGGCCAGAACCCCAGGTCGATCCCTTACGGTCATGCGAATATAATATTGAGCGTTTAGCTCACTTATCGGCAGGATAGCCTTATCTTCATAACAGGTACAGCCAATTCTGGCATTGGTATGGTAGGCCATATTACGAGCTACTTCAATAATGTCTCCCAGGACGGCGCTGGCCGTGGGCATTTCTCCCGCTCCCCGACCGTAGTGCATTATCTCGCCTACCGCATCCCCGCGCACAAAAACCGCATTGAACACATCGTTGACAAAAGCCAGAGGGTGTTTGAAGGGAATGAAAGCAGGGTGGACCCGCGCTTGTATTTTACCATCCACTTCTTTAGCGATGGCTAATAGTTTAACTACATATCCCAGTTCGTTAGCATACAGTATATCCTGGGGACATACAGCAGTAATACCTTCCACATATACATCATCCAGGGTGACCCGGCTGTTAAAGGCTATAGATGATAAAATGGCAATCTTTCTCGCCGCATCCCAGCCGCATACGTCGGCGGTAGGATCTGATTCAGCGTAACCCAGTGCCTGGGCCTCGGCCAAAACTTCGTGGTAATCTCGCCCTTCCTGACTCATCTTGGTCAGTATGTAATTAGTAGTTCCGTTCAATATACCTATTACTTCCTCTATATGGTTGCCCGCCAAGGATTGTTTTAATGGATATACGATGGGGATACCCCCGGCCACACTGGCTTCAAAATAGAAATCAACGTGATTGGCCTCGGCGGTCTCAAATAATTCTTTACCCTTTATAGCGATCATATCTTTATTGGCAGTAACTACGTGTTTACCTTTATTCATGGCGGCTATAACAAAGCTGAAAGCAGGTTCTATACCACCCATTAACTCCACCACGATATCTATTGACTCATCATTAATTATTTCCTCAAAATCGCTGGTAATAAAGCTTGGGTCAAGACCTAGTTGCAAACATTTCTGCTTATCTTTTTCCAATACCTTTTTTATCATGATCTCAGCACCGGTTTTCTTGGCAATTATTTCCTGGTTTTTGGCCAGTAATTTAACCACACCTCCGCCAACAGTGCCACATCCCAACAGACCGATATTTATCATTTGCCTACCTCCCAAATAATTAGCTATACATTACCTTAATTTATCTTTGGTATTGGCCAGGTTCTGACTTGACATTATAACACTTGCCAATCAGGGTAGCAAGAGCAGGAGTGAGTAGCAAGTGGGGACGTTGGAAATTCCCAACCGCCCCCACTTGCTCCCTACTTGCTCTGCCCAAAGAAAAAGCCGACCCCTGGCCGGCTATCAGCAGCTCTTCGCAGATATATTATTAGATGATGATGCATATTAGACCGCCGTTGCCTTCGTTTACAATCCTCTGTAAGGTATCCTGGAGTTTCACCTGCGCATTTTCCGGCATGCGATGCAGCTTGTTTTGAATTCCTTCTCGCACTAAATCGTGCAAGGATTTCCCAAATATGTTGGACTCCCAAATCTTGGCGGGATCTTCTTCAAATTCATCCAGCATGTAACGCACCAGTTCTTCACACTGTTTCTCGGTGCCGATTATGGGGGTTATCTCGGTAGTTATGTCGGCCCTTATAATGTGCAGGGATGGCGCTTTGGCTTTTAATTTCACTCCGAAACGATTGCCTTGTTTTATTAGTTCCGGTTCTTCCAGGATCATTTCTTCCAACCTGGGGGTCACCACCCCATAACCTGAAGTCTTTACTTCCTCCAGCGCTGACGATACCTTATCGAATTCTTTCTTAGCCACGGCCAGGTCTTTCATGAGACGCATTATGTCCTGGGATCCCTCCACCTTAAATCCACTGACTTCGCTTAATGATTTATAGAAGAGTTCTTCCGGCACAGTTACATCAATAGCCGCCTTACCAGTACCGAGATTCATTTCCTCCAGGCTGACATAGCTGATATTGGCAATATCGGATAATCGCTCAATGGCCTTATCAATATCCCGAACCTTCTTGATATCGCGCAGCACATCGCGGATTGAGGATTCCATATCTGCTCTGAGCCAGAAATCCTCATCCAATTCATCAACCCACAGCGGTAACTTGATATTAACTTCCTGGACCGGAAATTCATAAAGTACTTCTTCCATAATACCGAGTATCTGCTCGCTGGTCATGACCGCGCTGTCTATCGGCATAATAGTAACCTGGTATTTTACGGCCAGTTCATCCACCAGGGACATGGTTGCCTTGTCATAAGGATGAGTTGAATTTAACAAAACGATAAAAGGCTTCTGTAAATCCTTTAATTCCTGGATAACTCTTTCTTCGGCTGCAACATAATTGCTGCGGGGAATATCACTGATGCTGCCGTCGGTAATCATTACGATACCGATTGTGGAATGGTCGGTAATTACCTTCCTGGTTCCTATTTCGGCTGCCTCTTCGAAGGGAACCTCATAGTCAAACCAGGGAGTTTTTACCATGCGAGGTTCTTCATCTTCTTCATAACCTAGGGCGCCATCTACTGCGTACCCTACACAGTCAACCATTCTAACTTTTAAGGATAAGCCGCTTTTGGTGAAAATTTCGACTGCTTCGTTGGGCACGAATTTTGGCTCGGTGGTAGTAATCGTTTTGCCGGAGCCGCTTTGCGGTAGCTCGTCTTTGGCCCGCTCTCTCTCATAGAGGTCTTTTATATTCGGCAACACCATCAAGTCCATGAATCTGGTTATGAATGTTGATTTGCCGGTTCTGACGGGGCCTACTACTCCCAGGTAAATATCGCCTCCCGTTCTTTCAGCGATATCGTCTAAAATATTATTTCCTTCCACTTCTCTTTTTCCCTCCCTCGGATTAAACTTTTAAAAGGCACCCTCCCTCCGAATTAGGATACCCCTTACAAATGGGCATTCAGTCTATAACACTATAAATATATTTATCAACACCCGGTAATATAACCAGAAAAGAAAAAAAGTGTGATATTTACCACACTTTTTACCAAACTTTTATCTTTACTGAATTTCTTCGATCTCATGCTTCTTGTGCCGCTTCATTAAATTCCACACCGTTTCACGCGGATTTTTATCTTCATATAGCACCTGATAACAGGCTTTGGTGATAGGCATATCTATGCCCATTTCTAATGCTATTTTATGTACTATTCGACAGGTATGAGCTCCTTCCACTACCATCCCTACCTGCAGCAACGTCTCGTCCAGGCTTAGACCCTGACCGATTAATTCCCCGGCCCGCCGGTTGCGGGAATGCCGGCTGCCACAAGTCACAACCAGGTCGCCCATGCCACTTAAGCCACTAAAGGTACGGGGATCACCGCCCATGGCTACCCCCATGCGAATAATCTCGGTCAGACCTCGAGTCATCAAGGCGGCCATGGTATTATCTCCATATCCCAGTCCATACGCAACCCCTGCTCCCAGGGCTATGATATTTTTCAGGGCTCCCCCTAACTCAACCCCGGCCACATCCGGGTTAGTATATACTCTAAAGCTGGGTGACATAAAATAATCCTGCACCCGGAAAGCTGTTTCATTACAGCATGCCGCAATAGTAACCGCGGTAGGAATCTCCCGGGCTACTTCTTCAGCGTGGCTGGGACCTGATAATACCGCAAACCTTTCTCGCACTTCCGGTCCCAATAGCTCTTCAACCAGCTGGCTCAACCGTAAACCGGTCGTTGTTTCCAGACCTTTGGCAGTGTTAACAATTAAAGCATCCTTATTAAGGTAGCCCTGAGCCGCCATCAACACTTCGCGCAGTGCCTGGGAAGGAATTGATAATACCACCAGACTGGCTCCTGCCAGAGCACCGCCTAAGTCTATGGTAGGGTTAACCTGATCAGGTAATATTATGCCAGGGAGGAATTGGCTATTTTCGCGGTTCTTGGCAATAAGCTCAATACCATCTTCAACTCTACCCCAGAGATCAACTTGGTGGCCATTTTTAGCCAGTAAAGCAGCCAGGGTGGTGCCCCAACTGCCCGCGCCCAGAACGCATATCTTATTCATATTATTTCCCTTCCCATCCCGTAGCCTTTTCATTAATCTTTTTTTCGGTTCCTTTAAGCAAGCGCTCTATGTTCCCGCGGTGCCGAAATATCACCATAGCGGAAAGTGCAAAGCCCATAATTATATATGACCAGGGCTGGTGCATAAGCATAAGTATAAATGGCAGCATGGCCGCTCCGAATACCGAACCCAGCGAAACATAGCGGGTAACGGCAATTACAGTAATAAAGGTAAGTAAAATCATAAACATAACCGGGGGTATTAGTACCAAGAGCACTCCTGCCGATGTGGCCACGCCTTTTCCACCCCGGAAGCCCAGAAATATCGGCCAACAATGCCCTATTACAACGGCACTGGCACAGAGGGCGCCCAGAGTATCCCCTCCTATATTGAAGCCCAACCAGGCGGCCAGCACACCTTTGCAGAAGTCTCCCAGTAGTGAGGCCAGGGCTATCTTAATTCCGAGGGTTCTTAATACATTGGTAGCACCCACATTCCCGGTACCTTTAGCTCTAATATCAACTCCTCCAAATACCTTGCTGAAGATATATGAGAATGGAATTGATCCCAATAGATAACATACCAGAACTAAAATAATTTCACTCATGGAATTATCTCCCCCCACAGATTGTTTCTATCCTTCTTCCTTCTCATCCCGCTTGCGCAGAACCAGTTTAATCGGTGTGCCCTCAAAGCCGAAATTCTTCCGCAACACATTATCCAAGTGTCGCATGTAGGAAAAATGTATTTTGTCAGGATGGTTAGCAAAGAACAGGAAGGTTGGCGGCGCAGTCTGCACCTGGGTTGCATAGTATATCTTCACTTTCTTGCCGCCGCCACCGGGGAGCGGATTAAGCAACAATGCTTCACTTACAACCTGATTTAGCTCGGACGTTTTGACCCGCCGGTTGTGTTGTCCGGATACGAAATCCACCAATTCCAGAACCTTAAAAATCCTTTTTTTGGTTAACGCCGAAATATATAGAATCGGGCAGTAAGCCAAAAACTTAAGATCTTGTCGTATGTCCTTGTCGAAGGTATTCATGGTATGCCCGTCTTTTTCGATAAGATCCCATTTGTTTACTACAATTATGTTCGCTTTGCCCTGTTCATGCACATAGCCGGCAATTCTTTGATCCTGCTCAATTACCCCTTCGCTGGCATCCAGCATGGTCAAGACTACGTCCGCCCGTTCTACACTCTTGAGGGCCCTTATTACGCTATATCGTTCCGTGGTTTCGGTTATACGGGATTTTTTTCGGATCCCGGCCGTATCAATTAAAATGTATTTGTTCCCCTCGTACTCAAAAGGAGTGTCAATTGCATCCCGGGTCGTGCCGGGCACATCGCTGACAATAACCCGTTCTTCACCTAGGAGGGCGTTGACCAAAGACGACTTGCCTACATTAGGACGACCTACAATGGCAATTTTTATCGCATCACTATCTTCCTCGTAGGCTGAAGCCGGTGCAAAACCTGCAATAACAGCATCCAACAGTTCATTTATATTCCGGCCATGCATAGCTGACACCGGAATCGGATCACCTAAACCCAAATTGTAGAATTCATAATACTCCAGTTGTCGATCAAAGTTCTCTACTTTATTAGCAGCCAACACTACCGGTTTCTTGCTCTTGCGCAATAGATTGGCCACTTGTTCGTCTTCGGAGGTCATTCCGTCATGGCTATCCACCACAAAAAGGATTACATCCGCTTCTTCGATGGCTATTTCGGCCTGCAGCTTAATTTCTCTGGTAAAAATGTCACCTTCATCAAAGCGTATACCACCCGTATCTATAATAATGAAATCCCGCCCAGCCCAGTCTGAAACGTCATAAAGCCTATCCCGGGTTACACCCGGAATATCCTCCACGATCGCTTTGCGTGCTCCCACCAGACGGTTAAACAGGGTTGATTTGCCTACATTAGGCCTGCCAACTATTGCCACAACAGGTTTTGCCATTTAATATTCCTCCACACTCTCTGACTAATCGGTAAAAATAGCCTCAATAAGGCCGTGGGCACTGCCATCGGCTACCCGAATGTCAGCCTGACTCTTTTGTTTTATTTCCTCCAAGCGGGTATCGTCCAGCAATATCTCCTGTCCTTCCCGCAGCAGGACCTCAGAAATGATAACTCGTTTATCTATGTAAGCCTGACCCAGAGTCTCTATTATATCATTGCCGGTCAGCAAACCGGTTACGGTAACTCCCCCGCCAAAGTATTTATTTACAACTGGAATTAGCTTTACCACTAGACCCTCTACCTGATTAAGCCGAACTACCAGGCCCTGAATCAACTGCGCTGCTGATTGCCCGGTGATTATATATACTTCGCGTTGACTTATGGCCGCAGGCAGGGACGATTCTGCTTCGGCAAACTCATCCAATAAGATGCGGGCTAAGCCAATGCCATTTTCAAGCTGGCAATAATCATCATAATATTCAGCCTCTGGTAAGTCAACCTCGGCCCGCAAATAGAATTCATCTGCCAGGTATACCAGTCCTACGCCCCACTTGGACCTATATACTTGCTGACAGGTATTCACGAGTTGAATAATCTCCCGGGCGCTTTCCCGGGTAACTGGACTGAGTGCAGGCAATTTATCCCGATGTCCGGTCAATCCTACCGGCACAATACCTATCGAAACCACCCCGGGATATAAACCGGCCAGCTCCGCGATGGATTCTTGCAAGATTTCCCCATCGTTCCATCCGGGACAGACCACAATTTGCGTATGTACCTGTATACCCGCGTCACGAAGGCGTTCTAGATCTAGTTTGATATTACCGGCCCGCTGATTCCCCAACATTTTCTTTCTTAATTCAGATTGAATACAATGGACCGAAACATAGAGGGGACTGAGTCGCATTTCTATTATTTTTTGCCAGTCATCTGCAGATAGATTTGTAAGGGTTATAAAATTACCATATAAGAAAGAGTGGCGGTAATCATCGTCTTTAACGTAAAGGCTCCGGCGCATTTGCAGCGGCAACTGATCTACAAAACAAAAAACGCAACGATTATGACATGATTTCAGGCGATCAAATACCGGTTCCTCGAAATAAAACCCCAGTTCTTCGTCGAATTCTTTTTCAATCTCCAAGGACCAAATCTCTGAATTTTCTTTTTCTATTTCCACTACCAAATAATCATCCTGAGAGTAATACTGATAATCGAGAATATCATTTATGGGGTGATTGTTTATCGTAAGCAACTTATCGCCCGCTCTTATCTCCAATTCTGCAGCAATACTTCCCGGACCAATTCCGCTAATTCGTGCTGTCACGCTGATTTCACCATCCTGCTCAGGGTTATAATCCTATTTAGCAATTATCCGCTAAAAAGTTAATATCCGCAAGAGAATGAAAAAGGCCAAACTTGCGGTGCCACCTAAGCAAATCTGACCTGGCTTTTAAATTCCTCAATTTGTCGGCTTATCGTGGCCAACTCCTTATTAAGGAGATAATCAATTACCGGCGCAATCAAGTCGTGCAGGTACTTGCAGCGACCTAGCTGGTGTAAAAACAGTAAGCACCTTTCTTGCTTTATGGATATCGGCTTAACAATTAAATCACGGTCGGTATAATTTAATATCTCAACCAATTGCTCGATCGACCTGGCCGCCATTTCCACACTTTTTCCCGCTCCCAGCGAATAGACCGAATTATGTTGTTCATCCCAGTCTATGAATAAAGGATACCCCTCGGCTTCCCTAATGTGATCATCCCAGAATTTCATATTTCTATGATAGGTCGGCACTGGCTTGTTCAAATATAAATAAGCGGCAATAAGGGTATGATGAACTCCGGTCGTACCCAAAAATAAAATGTTCATATCGTCTCTGCCTTATGATCTTTTTGGATAGCCTTTAAACGGGTGATTTCAACCAGATTAACCAGTTGATTAAAAGCTTGCTGGGTTCCCCAAGTCACCAAAGGCCTGCCTAACGGTACAATTCCCAAGCGCCGTGAGGTAAAGCCCCCTATTTTCATACTCCAGTTCACTCGGTCCATACAGTCGACAAAAATGAGCTTATCCTGACTCCCTAGTATTTCAGCTACGCCCATTAAAATGGCAGTATATCTATTACTAAAGCTTCGCTTACCCATGACATAAACCTTATGACCGAACTCATCGGTCCCCATATATCTGATTCGGCCAAAATCGGCATCATTAGTTTTATCGAAATACGGTACCGCTATTAATTGCTCCCGGGTGGGCGGCCTGGTCTTGGTTAACATGCCCAGATGCAGTGCGGCAGCAGTTACTGATGAATGTGATCCCCCGAAGCAATGATAAATAATTTTCATGCTGGCTCCGCCTCATCACTTAGTATTCTAGTTAAAATTTACTTGGAAGCAGACCCTCTGTTTAACATGAAAAATCCGCCCATTACGGCTGCCACTACCGCCAATATTATCAGAATGGTGGTACCTGACTTTTGATTGCTGGAACTGGCTGGTTTTTGGGCTGGCTCACCGCTGCCGACATTCGCTCCGGGTGTAGCTGTTATACCGAGTACCGAGGGTAATACATCAGCAAATAGTTTAACCCCTTTTTGAGCGGCACGCGCCACCTCAGCCCGCGCGTTTAATCGCCGAAACTCCTGACAAAACCGCTCCGCGCGCGTCATCCCAATGCCCGCCACCGCTTGCAACTCACTAACCGAGGCCGCCAAGGCTTGTGTCAGAGAACCAAAGTGGTGCTCGAGACGACGCACCGTGATAGCGCCCAGCCCGATCACTTGGTTCATGATAATTAAAGCATCACGTTCCGACAAACCAACCTCACCTCAATTAATATTCGCTTTGGGAATAAGCACCCAATTGACCTAAAGTAATTAACATAATTACACCACCATGACAAGCCGGAGAATATTTTATGGCTAGCTTCCGGTTGCCTTTATTACGTCTAATTTTACCCCAAGGGTGATAACATCGCCACGAACAACGGGCGCTGCACGCTTGCTTCGAACTTTACAAAGCAGCCCTAAATCACCTACACTGCCCACATGTTTACTGATTATACACCTGCACTAAAGAGTGATTTGTCACTGCGGTGGCAAACTGTACAAAAGCACATGCAAGCTATAGGCGCCGATGCCATATTAGTTAATTCCAATCTCAACCAGCTC
>CAZYJA010000072.1:0-6473 GCA_964647245.1 uncultured Syntrophomonas sp.
CTATCAGCCCCACCGTAACTCCGGTCCAGGATGGATCATCAAAGCCATAAATACCGGATAGGTTAAGATCCAAATGGAAGGCCCGTACCAGCTGGTATAACCCAACCTTGGCTGCCCTAAACAGCTGCCGGTTAATATAAGCTGACATATTCCCCAATAAGTCGGCCAGCCTACTGGTAGAGCCGGGCTTCTTGGGCTTGGGCGCTTTTTTTCCCTTTCGGGACTCGCTTTCTCCCATCCCAAGAAACCTAATGACCCCTGAAATTTGCTTTCCCCATACTTCATTCTTAAGCTGAATAATCCCCCGGCCCATTTTATCCGGCCCTCAAAACTCAGACTCGGGGAGCATTCTCCCTGCCAATCAAAGTGGATCGGAGCCAGCAATACTATTCCCAGAAGGCAGACGAGGGCGATAAGGATAGAGAATAGAATCGCGCTCACCGGCTCCCTCCTTTCTTATCCCGGGACAATAATGCTTGTTCCCGCCCTTCCCGGCACCTGAGTACCAGTTGGTGATCTTCCTCGGCCAACGGGTCTCCCCCTCTCTCTTCAACCCTACTTTATACATGAGTTTATCAGTAAAAGTTTCAATATTGGATAAATATTTCAATAATAAGAGATATAGAATCAAAGTCCTCAACAAACTTGTTACTGTTATTTTACCCAATTGCTATCTTTTAGCCACAGGGAAAGATGAGGTTCAGCTATGAATGGGTGGGGCATTACTTTGAATCGATAAACAATGGGTGGACTTTGCGATTACCCTTAGGTAGAATTAAAAGAAAATCAAAGAGGAGCTAATTATGGTTAATTCTTTATTCTCTTCCAGAGCCAGGCAATTATCACCCTTTATTGTAATGGAAGTGCTGGAAAAAGCACAGGCTATGATGGCCCAGGGTGAGGATATTATCCACATGGAAGTGGGCGAACCCGATTTTGCCACCCCCGAACCGGTAAAAGAAGCGGCCCTCAAAGCTATGCAACAGAATGATACCCATTACACCCATAGCCTGGGTAAAATGACCTTGCGGGAAGAAATAACCCGTTACTACTGGAACAAATATAAAGTGGCGATATCACCCGAACAAGTAATGATAACTTCCGGTACCTCTCCGGGTATGCTGCTGATTTTCTCTGCCCTCTTAGAAAGAGGGGAGGAAATTATCCTGCCTGACCCCTACTATGCCTGTTACCCAAATTTTATCCGTTATGTAGATGGACAGCCTATCCTGGTACCGGTGAGCGAAGATGATGGATTCAAGTATCAGCCGGAGGAGATAAAAAAACACCTAAGCCCGCTGACCCGGGCAATCATGGTCAACTCCCCCAGCAATCCGACCGGCTCCGTATTCAGCGCGGACAACCTTAAAGCCCTGGCCGATTTGAATCAGATCATTATTTCCGATGAGATATATAATGGCTTGATATACGAAGGTGAAGAACACAGTATTTTGGAGTTTACTGACCGGGCTTTTGTCATTAATGGCTTCTCCAAACTATATGCCATGACCGGCTGGCGCCTCGGATATATTATTGCTCCTAAGGAGTATATCCGGGCATTGCAGACCATGCAGCAAAACTTCTTCATTTGCGCCTCTGCTTTTGCTCAGGAGGGTGGCATTGCCGCCCTGCGGGATTGTGACCGGGAAGTTAAGGAGATGGTGGACATCTATAACCAGCGGCGCCGATATTTGTTAGGGCGGCTGAAACAAATGGGTATCGCCACCCGCCATGACCCCAACGGAGCCTTCTATGCCCTGGCCAATGTCAAAGAATACACTAATGATTCTTATAAGTTTGCTTTTGATATATTGGAGAAGGCCAAAGTTGCGGTAACCCCCGGCATTGATTTCGGAGCCAACTGTGAAGGTTATATTCGTTTTTCCTATGCCACTTCCTTAAGTAATATAAAAGAAGGTCTGGATCGTCTGGAATTTTTCCTGAAGAATAATAAATAGCGTAAGCACTGGGAGATACACCTTCTGGATACTTGATGAATGCCGGCTCAGAATAAGCTAATTCCAGCTAATTTCACGAGGATATTCAGTTAGTGTATTCCCAGCATTATAGCATTTTAGGGTGGACTAGATGTAATTTTCGATTAGTTGGCGCAGTTCAGTCAGCATCGCTTTACGTTCCTGATCAGAGACAGTTGGCACCGCGAAAAAATTCTTATATTTATATTCAGCGAAGCCCGAGAAACCAAAAACAGCATTTACAACTGTATTGGTTATCCCCTCCACCAAACCGCTGGCCTTTGCGGCCCGTTCATCAGCCCCTGAGGTCGTGATTACCAGGGCCTTCTTCCCGGTTAACAATCCCCTGGGGCCGGTCGCCGTGTATTCATAAGCAAAGCCTATACTAAACACCCGGTCAATATAACCTTTTAGTATGGCAGGTACTGAATACCACCATACTGGAGCAACCATAACTACCAAATCTGCCCCACTAATGTCGGCTTGTTCCGTCTTAATGTCTGCAGGCACATTATTCGTATGGAAACCTTCAAAATCCTTCCCGCTCAATACTGGATTCCAATTCATGGTATACAGGTCTTTGAATGTAACCTGGGCACCCTTTTTGTTTAATTCTTCTTTAACAACTGCGGCAATGGCAGAATTGAAACTCATTGGGTTGGGATGAGCATATAATACAACTGCCTTCATTAAATCACCTCCTGGGAATTATTATTTACCATTCCAGCGAATTATAAGTGCGGTTTTTGATTATTGATCTTTTTTTATGGGCCCGATTGAGGTCTCATACGCTGCCGTAATTAATTTGTGTGTTCTTTATAATATAAAACCCTATTTATTGGCCTAAGCTTAGTCAGCTAAAACCGCTGGTATGGGTGCTTCCAAGATGTTTGTATAGCTTTGAAAATGATAGAAATAATATATCTTAGTAAAAATATTTGAGGAGGTAGTTGAATGAAAACATCAAAGTCCGTACTAATTATCTTCATAACCTTGTTGATTGGGATTAGCCTTATTGCCGGCGGTTGTGGCGGTTATGCGAAAAAACCGGTCCCTTCTGTTCCGGTGCCTGACACTCCAATGACCCCGACCAATTTATCACCGGTTCCAACGACCCCAAACGCGGCGACACCTGCACCAACTTCCATCGCGGAAGCGGCTGACCAAGCTAAAACCGAAGCCCAGAAAGTTATGGGAGTTAATAAGGCGGCTGCAGTCGTTGCCGATAAAACGATCTATGTGGGCATAACCCTGAACGCTGATGTCGCTAAGACACAAGCACCAGTTGTCGAGAAAAATGTAATGGATCGGGTTACAACCATGGTGCCCGGCTATGCCGTAAGGGTAACTTCAGATATGAATACCGTGGCCTCAATCACATCAGTTGCAGAGGGTGTTGCGGAAGGCAAACCTATGGCGAGCTTTCAAAAAGAAATGGATATGATAACGAATAGTATGAAACCCACCGGTATAGAGGCTGGCAAATAAAATGGGAGGCCCGATAGCGGGCACTCCCATTTCCCTTTTGCTCTAACTCATACTGATCTAGTGGTCAAGTGGGACGTAAACTGACCGCCCAAGTCCACAAATAAACACCTACTATAGAAACACCTGGCTTGAAAACTTCATGACTCCATAACTATTTAAGTTGTTCAAGTATTTTATGAAGCAGGGTAGCAACTTCGGCTCTCCTGGTACTGTTGGTGGGATTGATATAATCTCCATCCCCACTGACTATACCTTTGGTGATTAAATATTCCACCGCATCTTTTGCATAGCTGGATACATCTTGGTTGTCTTTAAAGTCGCTTATTTTTCTGCCGTTATTCGTGGTCAACTTGTCAGTTTGCCTGGTGATTTCTAAGGCTCTGGTGATGATTACCATCATGTCCTGCCTCGAGATGGACTCCAGGGGGTTAAACTTATTATCACCCGCACCAGATATGATTCCCAGTTCTTTCGCTGCCCCTACTGCGTTATAATAATAGGTTCCTGCATTTACATCCGCGAAGTTTACTGAAGCTTCATGCTTTAATCCGAATAACTTGGTTATTAATACTACAAAATCGGCTCTGGTTAGGTTGGCCCGGGGCGCAAATTCCTGGTCGGATATTCCATTTATTATGCCTCTGGCTGCTAAAGCTTCGATAGACTCTTCCGCCCAAATACAGCTATCCAGGTCATCAAAGTTTTTATCCACATACTGCACTGAATAGTAGCTGGTGTGGTTCGTATTAAATACGATGGCACCTTTTACCGAATCGTAATTACTTACGGTAAGCGGTGTTACATTTCCGTTATCGTCAATATATACCGCAATAACTTTGTGAGGCTCGGCTTTTTCTGCTGCAGTTAATGTATATGGAATTGATAACGTAATCTCTTTATTTTCGTTCTTCCATTGGGTTTTTTGTCCACCTATCGCAATATTGATATCAATGATAGGTTTATCGCCAATCTGTTCTATTACATTTTCCGGTAAATTCAAACTTTGTATATCTACTTGTGCAATGCTTAATTTTATATCACCATCAGGCAATTCATCAAACATGTCATCCGGTAAAGTAACCGTGCCCTCTGGGGTTACGATCTCAAGTATTTTATCGTCGTCATTAAAGAAGCCCCTGGGTATGTTCTGTTCAAATTGGCCTGCATTATTGGCAGCCTTGACTTCAACAGTTGCTACTAGCTGACCCGCGGTATTTTGTTTACCTGCTTTCACGGCCATATCAACCGGATTTTTCTCAGGTGCAGCGACTGGAACGGTAAATCCGCCGCCGCCTCCGCCACCGCCGCCGATGCTTCGAGGTGCAAATATTGGCGTTACTGTAACATCTCCTGCCGGCATGGTAAACGTGGTACTCGCCTCATTAGCAGCACCCACGATAATCGCATTCCCGGCACCATCTACAACTAGCCACTGGCTAAATTGATAGTCACTGGCAGCGCTGGCGGTAATATTGACCGTATCACCTGCAGCCGCAATGGAAGGTTCTATGCTGGCAGTTCCCCCTTGGAATTCGCTCAATATGGTGTCGTATAGTTGTACCGTACTTGCTGCAAATGTTATATTCTCCTTGAGACTATTAATAGTGCAAATCCAAGTACCGTCCTCGTTTTTAGTCACCCTGTCAAGTTCGATCCCAGCAGCTCCCTCAGCACTGACTGATTCAATTCTATAGTCGTCAGCAGGCGTTACCACCAGGATGATTGCTGCCCCATCCCGG
The DNA here is from genome assembly GCA_964647245.1 of uncultured Syntrophomonas sp. GTDB lineage: Bacteria > Bacillota > Syntrophomonadia > Syntrophomonadales > Syntrophomonadaceae > PHAA01. Next base: position 5,204 of record CAZYJA010000072.1, read on the forward strand.
ACCGAGGTGTAACCATCGTTGGCATTACCTGTGGCGTAATCCGTAGGCAGAACCTCAGTAACTTTTAACGTGGCATTGTCGCCGGACAGGGTGATGGCGTGGGTAACCAAATCGCTAAATATAGCCTTGAGGTCAGTATTCCGGCTTAGCACGAAGGAATAATCTTTATCCACCAAGGGCTCACCATAACTGTTGAGCACTGTTGTGCCGTTGGTTGTCCAGTGGTCGAGCATATATCCGATTGCGGGGTTAGCCGCAAAACTTATGGTTGTGCCCGCCCCCATGCTCTGGTTTCCGCTTTCAAAAGAAACACCGTCAATTTTAGTGGAAGAAAATGAACCACTGCCTTCGGTGGCATAGGTCACAGCGTAAAACCCGATTGAGCTGAAGTCAACTGCGATAGACTTATTAGCCTGGATGTTGCTGATAGTCCAGGTGGCAGCCTCGGTCTGAGTCGTTGCGCTGTCCTCCTTCCAGTAGATGACCCGGAACCCATAAGCGGTGGTCGTATCCAGATTCACAACATCGCCTTTGTAAACGGTCAGTTCAGTAGTCACCGCTGCATTATCATAAGTGTAGGTAGGATTGTCAACCGTACCATAAGCAGGATTGTTCACTGTGACCGTCATGGCGCCATAGGCAGCTTTGGTCAGGGTGAGGGTGTAGGCCTCGTTGTTTACAAATATGGCCTCAATGTTATAATTGCTGCCGATGGCCTTGATGGTCAGCTTTCTGCCATCCGGCGAAAGGGTAAGCGTATCAGTCGAGGCGGTCAGATAGTCAGCGCCATTCACCTTCCAACCTGCCAGCCTGGTACCATAATAAGGCTTAGCTTCAAAGACGATTTCGGTCCCGCCGGTGATACTCTCGGAAATATCTTTACTAATTACAACAGCCGAGTTGCCGTTGGCGGCCTGGGTGGTGGTCAAGACCACATCATAGCCGTTGTAGTAGGTATCAGCTGTAATAACTGTGTCGGCTGTGATGGTAAAGTTATATGCCTGGTCAGTACAGTCCACATTCGTCCAGCTATTCACTGAAAAACCGCTCCTGGGTTCCACAAAGACGCTTTTGTCGCCAGGAATGGCGGCTCCGGTAAGGACTACGACCTTTTCATCCGGTGTATTGCTGTTGCTGTCGGTGTCATCATAGTAATAAGCCTGCAAATCACCATTTAGGGTCAAGACGTAGCAGTCCCGTTCAAAAACGGCGCGCAGGGTCATGCTAGTGTTGCCGCCGGTAACGGTAATGCTTTCTGCTGTCGTATCTG
>CAZYJA010000072.1:6483-10619 GCA_964647245.1 uncultured Syntrophomonas sp.
TTAAGAAGTGGTAACCAGCGCCAGGAGTTGCGGTAAAGGTATAGGATGTACCCGCGGAAAAGATGGCTCCGCTGGTCAAGTATGGCGAGCTATCACAGGTTACGGTTCCATATGCATTGTTGTTGGCACCGAAGGTCAGGCTTCTTTGGGCCACCCGGAACTCGACCGCCACATAAAGAGGTTGGGAACTCATAGTAAGGTTGAGATATTTACCAGTGAAGTTTCCGCCCGCCACCTGATACGGTACAGCAGTGCCGAGATCCTCCTGGCGGCTGGCGATATACCACGCCTTGACTTCATATCCGTCATAGGGGGTAGCTTTGAATGTAACCTGCGTGCCATTCTGATAGGTTGTTCCGGTCACAAAGCCATCGGGCGAGGTGACCTCCACTGTACCGCGTACTTGTCCGTTCAGGAGAAGCGCAGTAGGTACTACTTCGTAGGTTGCCGCAGTAAGGGTATAGGTCCCCGTTACATAAGTGATTTCATAATTGGATAGCTTGGCACCGCTGCCTGCCGCAGCGATCAGGGTATATTTGCCCGGTGAATAGAACCACAGCTCACCGTAGGTGGGAGTACCTTCGGGTTCTATTGCCGAATCAGGGTCATATTTTAAAATAGTACCTTCCTTAAACGCTGAATTGATAGCTTTGACATAGAGACCTAGCTCTGCCAGAGTGTCACCGTTAGGCAACGCAATAACCTCGGAAGTAACCGTGCTGCGTGCCAAAAGCTCTGCCACCGCGGGATGGGCCACAATATCCGTATTCGCCGTATGCGTACCGGAAGGCGCAACCAGGGTAAGCTGATAGGGGGAAACTGTAATTTGTTTCGAGGCTACTGGAGTACCCTCCACACTGGCTATAATTGTATACGTTCCCACAGCCCGGGCATTGATAGCGGAGCCGCTAACCCAGTCCATATCATCGCCTGCCGCATCGCGCACCGCGTAGGCAACATCCTCGGCAACCGGATTTTTGGTTCCGTCCATACCAAGGCCGGTGACTGAAGACAATGCCGGCGAAATCGGATCGCCGTAAATGGCGCTCTCGCTGACCTCCAGCCAGTATCCAACCGTGTTGCCCACCTTATACATGATCGGTTCTGACTCGCAGGAACGGAAGATGCGACTGCCGCCGTAATAGGCGGTGATTTCGAATATACCGTCGGAGAGAGCCGCCATGGTACCAGCGGAGACGGTCGCAATCGAATAGGTCTCACCTTCTACTGGGGTCAAAACTGCATCATAGCTCTTGATATAATCAACACCCTTAATGAAGAAGGTAACGGTACCAGTTGGCGTGGCTGCACTGTCCCCGTGGGGGTTCTCAATTTTTACAGAAAGAATTGGCCTTGACACATCATCGCTGTCGTCTGCCAATATAGTATCCTGCACCCGGGAAGTACGCTTGGAATAGCTTACGGTTACCGAGTTGGAATAAGCGGTAATGTAGTATTCAGCCCCCCGAGAGACGTCATAGTAAATTAAATTGACCGCGCAACGGTACGCACCCGCGGTTGACATGCCCGCATTGCGAATGCGCATCGTAGCAGAAGTATAGTCACTGGTGTTGGGCATATCTACCCATTGTCCATCAATGAACATCTGCCATTGATAGAGGGTGGCTTTATAAGCAGTACCACAGTCTTGGCCGTTATAGCTAACATCCAAAGTAACGGTTCCAACCGCATCGGGGTAGACTAAAACGTTGGTGGAACTCAAAGCAAGGTCCGGGTAACCTTGGTCAGTTTTGGTCCGGTTCTCTAATATAGCGCCAGGAGCGCTGGTTGTTGGTTGAGAAGTGCCGATAACTTGTATCTGAAAATTATAGTCCTTATAAGCACTGAGACCATCCACAGTGTATCGGTAGGTTCGAGAGTTAGTGGCTTCGTCATAGCCTTCGCTGTCGGAAGCAGCAACCTGGGCAATCTGCACCATGCCAGTACTGCCGGAGAAATCGTATTCCCGATAGATAACAAATGCAGAGGCGTTGCCCGAATAGCTCCAGGTCAAATCGATCGAGGTGTCGGTAGTGGTCTCAATGTCCCAGTCAAAGTCACCAGGCACCGCAGGGGGTGAGGTAACATCGGTGACCAGAAAACTGACGACCGGGAATGCCGTTCTGCCATCGGAGTATTCATAGGTAAACAGCTTCCACGCATAGTAGTATCCGTAATCCTCTGCTCCTGCCGGCATATTGACAATCGTCGCCGCGAAGGTAGAACCCTCTGTGGTGGTGGTAGCAGAGCCCCTGCCCCACTCAGTTCCTACGGTGACGCCGGCCTTAACAACACCGACTCCGCCGCCAATCTTGAAGCTAAAAGAATTATTCTGACTGTAGCTTTTGGTAGTGCCAGTGCCCATAGCAATTTCCTGCGATATATAGCCGTTGCCATAGCCAACCGCAGCCCAGTTGCCATTGTAAACGACTGGATTGCTATAGCCGTTCTCGCTTGCAGGATAAGTGGATGGGTCGCCGATTTCATGGGTTAGTACCGCGCCCGAAATCTGGGGCAACTCGGGATAGTCGGCCGCAATCGATTCATATTTATCCAGCGACAGCACGGAGACAGCGGCCGTATGAGGGATGTTAACCGTCATAGTCTGCTCATCATAGCCGTCGCCGGCGGGGGTATAGAGGGTGTACTCATAAACCTCCATGGGGATGGAGTAGAAGGCCACCGCATCCTCACCGGCAGAGGTACCATAAGTTATAGTCTGTTCCATGGAAGATGATTGCTCGGTTTCCCAGGTCCAGCCATGGCTGTACTCGGTTTCCATCTCAAAGCTCGATATCTTGATACCCAGAAATGGGGCGTTGACATCGGCATCAATGCCGAAGTAGGCTCCCGCCGAGATGGTATTGGAGGTGGATGAGCCCTGCTCACTGCCGGTGGATGAACTGTAACTGGTCTCGGAATTACCGACATGGTCGTCTCCGCCTTCCATGTTCGCCACATCATTATAGTATGGCGCCGAGGCAATGACTGCTAACACTTCCGGGTCGGTGTAAACAACATAGTGTTTTCCCGTATACTTCATAAAAGAGGTATCCTGGTCGGTGTTGACCAGGCAGTAGTATTTATCCAGTTCGGTATTGCCGTCGTAAATCTTTTTCGTATTTAGGCTGGTGATGGTGCCATTGTCGTTAGTATCGGCATACAAGGCATAGACATCAAAATCACCGTTGATGGTATAGTCAGCCGTGCAGGTCACAGTGTCTTTATGCCACCAGGGGCACCACCGAAACCACCAGAAACGCTTTTGTATCTTAGTCCATTCATCTTCTACTTCCCAGGATGTTTTCAACTCCTGGAGCAGGAAATATTGGCTGGCATGCAGGTTTTCTTTGCTGTCGCCGTTGAAGTCACCTGAGAGAGAACCGTATTCCACATAATATCTGGCCATTTCCTTCTGGGAATCTGTTGGCGCCGTGACGTCCTTTAAACGTAGGTCATTATAAAAAGTGTGAGTCCCGCCATCAACCTGATCATCAATCATGTCATATATCTCCAGACCATTATTGCCGTAAGCGTAGAGTACACTATCGAGATATATGTAATAATTTTTTCCGGTTCCACCGAAGCGAACCGCCGAAATGTTAGCAATCATCGCAGGGGAGCTGTAGTACTTGCCGTCGCCCAATGGCTGCAGATTGCCATCCTCGTCCTCAAATTCAACCAAATTAAAGTTATTGGAGGAATAGGGGATAAAACTGTCTAAATCGCCGTTGTAGGTGTACATATTAATGACCCGGGTATACATCAGGCCGTTGTTAATATCATCCTCCGACTGGCCGCCGAGAATTACCTCGTCAGTATTGTCACCGTTGACATCGCCGCAGGTAAAGGCAGCCCGAACGATCTGGCTGTTGCCGTAGCTTAAGTCAAACCATTTATCCTCCTGCAGCATCTCGTTCTTGTTGTCGCCATACAGGATAACCGCCTTGGAGTTATTCTTATAATCACTGCTATAGTATACGCCCCATGTCATAGCAAGATCGTCGGTACCATCCCGATTGAAATCGCCTGCGAGCAGAGATACCATGTTGGAGACATAATAGCCTTCATAGAAGTAATAGGTCCACGCCTTTTCCCATTTGGCCATGTTTAGATAGTTGCTCTCAGGTGTGTTG
>CAZYJA010000073.1:0-2326 GCA_964647245.1 uncultured Syntrophomonas sp.
TGACATCGTAATCCACTATCAAGCTGTGTTTTCCATCAACTACGGTTTGCACATTGTAGCAAATATCAATGCCATTGTTATTTGTCGACATTTGCCTTGCATCTGGATCAGTCCAGGAGATCTCAGATAAATCATTGGCCTTGATGGTTTGAAGCATTTCTTCGTAGTTTACTTTTCGCTCTTTTAGTTCCAGGATGTGCTTATTAATTTCCTCCGCACTAGGCTTATGATTATTTGCTTCGGATTGATCGCCTTCTTCGAGCTCGGCTAGATACTTTTCAATCTTTTCGTCAATATATTTGATGTGGCGGGTTAATTTTTTATCATTAAAGTTGCGCTTTTTAGAGTTACTGGCCCTGAACTTGGAACCATCAATCGCAACCACTGTTTGACCATACAATCCCCATTGTTTACACAACAAGCTGAATTGTTTAAAGACCTGTCTGATGGCGTTTTTGTTATCTTTTCTGAAGTCGGCTATGGTTTTGAAGTCAGGTTTCAAACCACAGATTAACCAGATCAATTCGAGGTTTCTGGCGGACTCTCTTTCCAGTCTTCGAGATGAGCGAATACGGTTTAAGTATCCGTAAAGGTAGATTTTTAAAAGATCGCGTGGATCATAGGATGGTCTGCCCACTATATTTGTTTGCGCTCTCTCAAAACCTAAATCAGCCATATCCAAGCTCATGACAAATGCTTCAATAACCCTAACTGGATTATCTTCAGCGATGTAATCATCCATATTGTCTGGAAACATGTTAATCTGTTGCCGATCTACTCCCTTTACATAGCCCATATCAGCACCTCCCGCTACCTACATTTTACCAGATGATGCGATTGGTTTCGTGATTAATATGGACTTTTCACACGGTCTGACGTTCTTTCTGTAACACCGCGGTGTTACAGAAAGAACGTCCCGGTGTAACAAGAACGTCTCGGCGTACCACGGTGTATAAAAAACGAGTATAGTTGTTAATAATTACTATGTAAGCAGATTTAATGGATATCTATACAAAAACTATAATAACAGGAGAGTTAAAATGAATAGACCAAAAGTAGGAATATTGGCAATAGCGCTTGGTATGTTGATCACCTTAATTCCCATGCTAATATTTCCGGTATGTACCAATATGTTTGAATTGACCAATGGTAAAAGTTTATTTATGAAGTGCCACTGGACAGCCATGGCCGAATTATTGGTTGGGATACTTGTTGTAATCGATGGCATTTTGCTTATCGGATTTAAAAAGCATGAAACTCGCATAGCACTTAGTATAATGTTATTTCTATTGGGTTTAACTGCGCTGCTTATGTCAACAGTAGTGATTGGCATGTGTGAAACGGCGACTATGCCGTGTCGCGTCGGAACCGAACCTGCATTAATAGTAGTGAGCGTAATAACTATGCTAGTAGGTATCGGAAATATAATATTCCAGAGCATTTTCGCTGAAGAAAGGTTCACGACCAAGCATGGAGGAACAACAGTTAACAACATTGGGGCTGTCTCTAAAGAACCTTAAGAAACGTTCTTTTAGAACCAAAAACCTTATCGCCATTGTTGCGGTTCTGGCATTTGCTATTTTCTGTGGCGCATTATTATCGCAAAGCCTAAGTTTAGGTACAGATTACATGGCAGGGCGAATGGTAGCAGACATTATGGTTGTACCCCGAGGATGTGCCACAAGTCTTCAGGATACCCTTTTAAGAAGCCGGACAAACACATTTTTTATGAATGAAAATCTAACCGCAGAAATTCGTGCAATCCAAAGCGTACAACAGGTGTCCCCGCTATTATTTGTTGCATCACTCAATGCAGCCTGCTGTGCGGCTCCGGTGCAAATAATAGGTTTTGAACCCGAGACGGATTTCACCATTAAACCATGGATGGCAAATAATATTAGTAGTGAATTAGGTTTTGGGGAAGTGGTGACCGGAAGCCTGATAAATGCAAAAGTGGGAGAACCGGTCTGGTTATATGGCCAACCATTTGCGGTAGTAGCAACGCTGGATGAAACAGGAATAGGGTTTAATACCTCGATATTTATGACGCTGGAAACCGCGCAGCATTTGATAGAGATGTCAGAAAAGACCGCAATTCACCCTGCGGGAACCGGAAAAGACCATATATCTGCTTTATTTATCAAAGTAGCCAGTGATACTGATGCCTCTAAGGTAGCTAAAACGATAGTAAATACCTATCCGCAAACTGATGTAGTTGTTTTACATGAGATGATACAGCATATTTTATCGCAACTGAATAGTATTAGTGGTCTGATTTATGTGATTCAAGGATTGCTATGGCTAGTATCGATTTTGGTACTTGCAA
>CAZYJA010000073.1:2336-10607 GCA_964647245.1 uncultured Syntrophomonas sp.
ATGGTATTTTCCGTTTCAATAAATGAACGAAAACGCGAATTTGGATTACTCTTAGCACTTGGCGCTACCCGTCAAAAGCTAACAAACATCCTGATGACTGAAACTTTAATTATTAGCGTAATAGGGGCCTTGGGCGGAGTAATAGCAGCTGTTTTTATAATGTACGAATTTCGCATGTTAATAGCAATATCACTGGGGCTTCCCTACCTGGAGCCAACCATAGGCACCATAATTATATTGGCTGCTATTGGCCTAATGTTCTCAATTTTCACCGCCATGATCGCCTGCATCTATTCTGCAAGGCGCATTGAACGTCTGGAAACCTATACTCTGATAAGGGAGTTCGAATAAATATTGCTGGAATTGCATCAGTTGAAAAGAATATATCATAGAGATGAAACAGCTTCCACCATCGCAGTTGACGGTGTAGACCTTAAGGTTAGGCCTGGAGATTTTATTAGCATTATAGGCAAATCAGGCAGTGGTAAATCAACCATGTTAAATATGATAGTGGGTTTATTGCGTCCTACTTCTGGTAAAGTTTTAATAAATGGCCTTGATTTATGGTCAATGGATGAGAAACATATGGCCAAAATACGCAATTTAATGGTTGGGTATATACCGCAGGGCTTGAGTCTGCTTTCGAACTTAACCATCTTAGACAATGTACGCCTTCCATTTAATTTAGCTCAGCGCAAAGAAAACGGTATTGAGCGGGCTATGAATTTGCTGGATAAATTGAGCATAAAAAGTATGGCCCAGAGATATCCAGCCCAACTTTCGGGCGGTGAAATGCGCCGAGCGGCGATTGCCCGCGCACTGATAAACAATCCGCAAATTTTGATCGCAGATGAACCTACTGGTGATTTAGATGAGGAAACTGCCAAAGAGGTTATGAAATTGTTCAAGGAAATAAATCGTGAGGGAACTACAATTCTCATGGTTACTCATAATTATGATAATAATTATGGTAATAGAGTATGCACGATGGCTTCAGGAAAATTACACACACACAGAGGGACGGTTCTTCTCACGTGCTTGTAAGTTCTATACCTTTCTCACACTCTGTATTGGCAGACTGTGACCCAGACATTGGTCTTCATTCCCTTCGGTCATGAAAACGGTCCTGAATCAGATGGACGCGTCTTTCGCTATATCCGCACAAAAGAACCCTCCCCCTGTGCTAGTTCCTGTAACCATTCATCCAGTTCCCTGGCGCGGTCTGCACCCACCGATAATTCCTTACAGGCAGCAATCTGTCCATCTATGATATAGAGTACTTTCCTGGCTTTGGCAGCGACACGCTGATCATGGGTAACGGTCATTATGGTCATTCCATCACGGTTCAGATCTTCCAGGATAGAGAGTACCTGCTCCGTGGCGCCGGAATTCAGAGCTCCTGTCGGTTCATCCAAAAACAAAATTTCTGGATTATTGATCATGGCGCGGCAAATGGAAGCCCGTTGTAACTGCCCGCCTGAAACTTCCCGTATATCTCGCTTTTCGATTCCTGCAATTTCCATCCGCTTCATTAATTCCGATGCACGTTTTCTTATGTCATCGGCTGATTCTTTTTTGGCTACTAGACCGGGCAGGGTAATATTATCAAAGATCGAAAGATTCTTTAACATCTGGGCATTCTGAAATACAAATCCCATTTTGGTCAGCCGAAATCGTGATAATTCATCCTCCTGCATTGCTGATATGTTTATTCCTGCAAATAATACCCTGCCGTCATTAATACTATCCATTCCGCTGATACTGTAGAGAAGGGTTGACTTACCGGAACCGGAAGGTCCCATAACCGCAACGAAATCTCCCTTTTTAATTTCAAAAGATATGTCATGCAAAACTTTAATACCTTTAAATGACTTACTGATTCTCTCTGCTTTTATCATGTCTCGACTCCTTATTCTATTATTTGATCTCTGATATGATAGCTTTTGACAACTGTTGTTCCCAATATAACTGTGATGAATACTACCAGCAGCTGCGCTGCCGGGCATAACAAATAGGCTGCAACCGGTTCAACTAACATGGTTATTTTTGATGCGCCCATAGAAGAAAGCATTAATCCGAAAACAGCTTCTCCCAAAAAGTTAGCCAGGATCGTTCCGACAACGATGGCCACGAATTGAATCATAAGAATCCGTATTCCGAACTGGATCCTGATGTCCCGGTTGGAAAAGCCAATTGCTTTCTTGATGGCGATCGAACTGTGTTCTCTAGCTGTAATGAGCTGCAAAATCATCACCGTAATCAGCATGATTAACAACAAAGAAATAACGATGGCTGCACCTTGCACCAGGCTCATGTTATCGGTAATACCGCCCAGCGTCTGTGAAACAAACTCACTGACCGGAGTTATTTTACTGTCGGTCAGAATACCTCGGAGTTGATCCGTCTTTTCCTCTATCTTGACACCGTCTGAGACATCCAAATAAATAATATAGACTTCCACATCGTTTTCGTGAAAATCAATGGCTGCTTTGGCAGTCTTGCCACCATAAGTAATATCCTGATAAATACCGCAGACGGTAAACAAAAGTTCTTCCCCCTGATAGACTACCGTCAGGGAATCGCCAACTTCTTTGCCTAATTCCGATGCATTCAGATAAGAGAGCGCCATGTCTTTACTGTCATCCGGTGCGCTTCCCTCAAGATACTCCAATGGAAAAACAGATTCATCACCACTTTCCACCCGGAGGTATTCCCATTCCCCATCCGCATTCTGAAGCTGTACGTACCCATTCCGGTAAATTGCATACTTCTCAATTTCGGAATCATTCTTCAGATAGGAGAGAGCTGCCTCTTTTTGATCCGCCAATTTCTCGCTAGACTGAATATCAATCCGAATATCGCATTCTGCTACACCCATATAAGTAATGAAAGATGGATTTTCAATCGTATTCTTCACATTTATCGGCAGCAGAATCAAAAATGATGAAAATATAAATACGAACAAGATAACGGCATATTCCTTCCATTTACATTTCAATTCACCAGCTGCCAGCGTAAGATTACGATATTTAAGTCCAGCGGAAGGTAGTAAATAGTGACCTTCTTTCTTAATCCTCTCTTCCCCGCGCATCAGTTCCACAACCGTACTCTTCAGATTCTTGCGAATGATTCTGCGGGATCCGAACATTACAATCAGGCTGAGCAGGATTATTCCGATGAAAGGAAATACCCATTTCATCCACTCGCCGGTACCATATCCGCAATACAAAATAACCGAGGATGAAAAGAAGTCGCCGAACGGAATGGATGCCAGATAACCGGTCACGCCCGCCACCAGCACCAGTATTATATATTTTATCTGATATATCTTCTCAATTACTTTTCCCGGAAATCCAATTGCTTTCATCTCACCGATGGTATAATTCTCTTCTGCCAATGTTGCCCTAATAATATAAGATAAACACAGGACAGCTATCATTATTAAAAGCATACTGATGGCGATGATTATGAATGCTATCAGGCCATAAGAAAGACCATTCAGCATAGTCAGGAGGCTGCCTGTTACCGCAACCCCGTTGGAAGGCATGCCCGCATCAATATAGTCCTTTTGCAAAACCGCCGTAGATGTACCATCCTCCAGCAGGAATTCAAAACAGTATTCCCATTCTCCCATATGAAGATTTATTTCCTCAAGATCGGCCCGACTGATTAAGAAACGCTTTGACGATGTGAGCGCCGCGTTCATCGATGCGTCACGAATGATTGTGGATACAGTCAGTTCCTTAAGGTAAACACCTTTATGCAATGTAATGACATCTCCGACCTGAATACCAAGTTCCTCAGTATAATAAACAGGGATCCCGATTTCTCCTGCCTGAACAACAGCAATTTTATTATCCATATTAAGGAGAAAATCAAATCCTTCATTCTGAGTAACGAATCCGTTATCCATCAGACACTTTTCCAGCGTTTCACCCTGATAAATAATATCTGCATTGCTAATATCCAGCATCTTGACTATTAGCGAATCCTTAATATAATTATGAGTTCCCACAAAGCTCTCAAACGCTTTCTCATCATACGTTCCCTTATGCATCTGAAGGTATTCGGGTGGCACAGCCAGTTCATTTAACCCATTCAGTGAAGATATCATTGTACCTGCCACCCTTAAGCCACCCGCCATCAAAAGGGCCGAAAGAATCAGAAATACCGCCAGGGCAATTGTAATGACCCTGTTTCTTTTAAAATCCTTCCAGACAAGATCCAGCAATAGTTTCATGCAAATTCTCCTCTTCCAACGTCTTTACAGCTTTCAGTCGGGAAACAACGATTCCGACTAGTGCCAGTGCAATGCCTGCAATCAATATTAACAGCGCAATTCCTCTTCCCGCACCGGCGCCGATTACTGCTCCGATTTTTATTGCTAACAAACTGTTACCGCTCATAAACGGCTCAAAAACATAATCCGCAAGGGCTCCAGACAATATATAAGCAATAATGTAACCCATCTGAGTAATAAAACTTATCAATCCAAAAGCGCGCCCCTGTACTTCATTGGCAATATTCTTACGTATCAGGACTTCTGCTCCAATCTGAATAGCCGGCATAAATACAAACATCATGAATCCGAATGCGGCAAGCAAAAACAGATTTTCCTTAACACCCATCAGCGCCAAAAAGACTCCGCCGCCGAACAATCCTATCGATAGCATCCCCACATAAGATCTTGTATTCTTCATGTAGCTTATTATGATACTTCCGGCCATCATGCCAAATGCAATAACAGTAATAAGAATACCAAGTTCCGTTACGCCTGCGAAAGCTAGTATGAGCGGCTTACTTAAAATCTGTACGAAACCCAGGCAGAATACTGCGATTGTCATAATCACAATCAATGCCACAATGCCGCTTTTCCCACGTATTGCAGCAAATCCCTCCTTCATTTCCTGGAGAAATAGAAGGCCGACATCATCCCTCTGTTTAGCAACCATGCCTTTCTTCACAGCCGCAATAATCAAAACCGTTGTAAAGAACGTAAGCATATCGATAATAATCAGAGTGCTGACAGATGTAACCTGTAATAAGAGTCCTGCAATAACCGGGGAAATTAATAGCTTGGCACTGTTGGCAATTTGAGCCATTCCGCCTGCCCTAGCAAAATCTTCTTCCGATAGTAAATCCGTTATGGTCGCCTTAAAGGCTGGTTCCATCAAAGCCGCAAATAACGAACTGACACCTACACCAATACAGATTACCACAAGCGAAGGAGTTGCGCTCATAACTGAGACGAGGCATATAGAGAGCCCAAGTCCGGAAAATAATTCTCCGAGAATCATCATCACCCTTCGGTCATAATGATCAGCCAACACGCCCCCCACGGGAGCCAGAAGAATGGATGGCAGGAAGGCGCAAATGCTTACAATAGATGTAGCCGTAACAGACCCGGTTAATGCCAGTACATAGATGGCAAGCCCAAAGCTCGTTAATCCGCTGCCAATACTCGATATCATCTGGCCGGCCACCAATATCGTAAATTTCTTCATTGCCTTATTCCGGCTTTTTGTTTCCGTGCTTTGTATTTCATTCCGCTGATGCATGGCTATCCTCCTTAGCTGTAAATTATTTCTTCCGCTATTCCGTCTCGACCTCAGGTCGGTTAGTGGGCAAAAAAATATTTGCAAATCTTGTTGCATCTATGATATCTGTCCAAACATCTGTATGAATTCTTTAAGTTCCCCTTCTTTTGTCCCCAACATTCTCTCAGCATTACATAAAAATGCCTGTACTTTCTTCGGGTAATCCTCCATTTTCCAGGCGAAAACATCGCAATCGAACATCATATATCCCAACAGCAAAATAGATTCTATGCATTCCGTCGGATACTCCATATGAAAAATATCTCGTTCAATGCCTTCAAAGACAGGGACATACAAAATCGGAGTCATACGCTTAAGCATTGCCCCTAAATATAACCGTTCCAGTTTGGTATTCTCAACCTTATGAAGTTCTTCCTTTATCTCATCGGATCCTTCAAACTCCGGAGCCTGTGCCATTATCGCCATCATAATACGATTCACCAAAGGAATGGATTCATCCTTTATTATCTTTGCTGCCCGCCTCGCTCCATCTTCAACGATGTCAAGAATGATTGCCTCCAATACTTCTTCCTTGGAAGCAAAATAATAGTAAAAGGTGCCTTTGGCAATATCAACAATATTTAGGATATCGTTAACCGAGGTCTGTTCATAGCCCTTCTTGATGAATAATTCCCGAGCTACAACTAGGATCTCACGTTTTCGGACTTCACCTTCCTTGATTGCTTTCATACCATACCCCTTTCATCGACCGTCGGTCTATAGAAGTATTATAAAAATTCCCCATAAAAATGTCAAACCTTATTTGTAAATATAGGGGTAAGCATCTGATTTTCTTTTTTGTGCATATCTTTCATATATTGCTAAGAATAACTACAGCGCAAGATGCGTCATTTTTTCTTTTTCCGCGTCTTTATAGGTGAAGAGCCTAATGACAAAAAATAAGGAGTGGTAAGGATGATTGATAACAATAATTCAGGCTGTTGTTCCTGTGGTCCCGGGTGTTGCGGAAGCATAGCAGATATTGCAGTTGAGAAAAGGAAAATCGCCATTGATTTTTTATATCTGGATTTGAGCGTATGTACGCGCTGTCAAGGAACAGATACCAGCCTCGATGAAGCTTTAGCTGATGTTTCCAAGGTACTTGAGGCAACAGGAATTGAAGTAGTTTTAAATAAAGTTAACGTAAATAATGAAGTGTTAGCTGTAAAGTATAAATTCGTAAGTTCACCCACTATTCGCGTTAATGGCCATGATATTCAAATGGATGTTAAAGAAAGCCTTTGCGAATCTTGCGGTGATTTATGCTGTGATGAAGTTGATTGTCGGGTTTGGGTTTATCAAGGCCAGGAATATACGGTAGCTCCTAAAGCCATGATTATTGAGGCAATACTTAAAGAAGTATATGGGGGAAACCGGGGCAAAAATGCTGATGAGCAGGAATATGTCATTCCCGAAAACCTAAAACATTTCTATTCTATTATGGAGAGCAAAAAGTAGGAAACAATCATCCCGAGATGTGGTCTGCCCCTCTAATTGTCTTTAAATAGTATTATTGCAAGGAGTCACGTTAGTGACTTCTTTTCTTTCGGATATGAAAATAAGCTTGCAAAGATGTATGAGGAATATCTTGACAATTATTTTTGTCGGTATATTATATGATTATACACGCATATAATCATATAATTATAGTGTAAAAAGAATTAATAGAGCAATAAGCGCAGTTTTCAAGAAAACTGGCCGCCATTAGTGATTATTTTATGGAATTATATTCAGATTAGGCCATGCTACTCCGAATATATAGTCCCCCTTTACATTCAGGGCAACGGCCACTCTCATCTGTTGCCCTGACATATTTTTGTTATCATATTTGGGAGGTGAACGCCATGGAAATAATACAATTGTTCAAAGCTCTGGCAGATGAAAACAGGATACGAATTCTAGCCTTGCTTAAACACGGTGAATTATGTGTATGCGAAATTATAGAGATTCTAATGCTTCAACAATCTAACGCATCCAGACACTTAAATAAGCTCAAATTGGCAGGCCTAATTACATCTTATAAGAAATCTCAATGGGTATACTATCGTGTGAATGACGATACGCTTTTGAAGTACCCTTTTATTCAAATGGTAGTCAACGAAGAATTAGGCCGAATTACAGCTTGCGAATTCGACCATAAAAGATTAATTACCTATAAAAAAAGTGGTGTAACCTGCGAACAGCTTACAAAAAAGTGATAATGACTCTACACATGAGCTTGAGAGAATCGTTTACAGGTGTCCTAAATTAAAAGGAAACGATATTTTAAGTGTAGATAGGAGGAGTGATTTGATATGTTTGTACTTTATAAGTTTGAAGGCGTTTGATTAGTAAACCAAAAACAAACCCAAACCTAATCAGCAATATTAATTTGAGGAGGGATTTCGTGAGTGAGCCAGTAAAAAAGCTAAATATATTTGAACAATATCTGACCGTCTGGGTAGCTTTGTGCATTATTGCTGGGGTTTTATTTGGCAAAATAGCTCCAGGAATTGTGCAAGTGATTAGCAAATGGGAATTTAGTGGGGTTAACCTGGTTATCGCGGTCCTTATCTGGCTAATGATTTATCCTATGATGTTAAAAATAGACTTCGCGTCAATAATGGATGTTCGTAAGAAACCCAAAGGAATTTTGGTTACGCTCTTCGTAAACTGGGTGGTTAAGCCCTTCAGT
>CAZYJA010000074.1:0-5703 GCA_964647245.1 uncultured Syntrophomonas sp.
CAAATAATTATGTCTCCTGTTTTTGAATTTGCTAAAAACAGGAGACATGTTTCTGAGCAGTTATCTATCGGTACGACCCCGCGGGATTAATAACTAATAGTTAAAGCGCTTAACGCTCCTTCGTTAAAACTAAACTCCAGAAATGTTCCCATTCCACTCTGAGGTATAAAAGTTCCCCAATAAACTAATTTTCCCGACCAATCGCCGGAGTAATTACGGTTACGGTAAGGACCTCGCGGAACCCCATATACTTGCAAGACATCCTTTATGGAACTGCCCAGCTGTATACCCTCAGCGGTTGTTCCATTTTTCTTAAGCTGTAGGCTCACATTCCCCGGGCATAGATCATTACCGGGGATGTGGAAGTTTTTATCGTCCACCCCGGCTAATTGGGAATCACTTATTAAGGAATAGGGGGTAACGAATACTTGCTGTATATTATTCCAGGCGGTACTATATTCCACAAAATACCCCAGTTGCTCAGATACAAAACGTAGGGGAACGAAAGCACTTTCCTCAATAATACGGGGGGCTAACCGCATATTAACAGGTAAGGAATTGATTAAAGCTTGATGGCTGCCAAGGTTCATATGTATAACTTTGTCCCTTGATTTGATGGTAATTCCAGCGGCAGACGGGTCCCATTCCAACTGCACGCCAAGTTCTTCGGTAAGGGGCCGAACCGGAACCAGGGTAGTTCCGTTTTCAATTATCGGCGCTGCCTGCAACTCTAGATAATGAGGATACTCATCATCAACACCTTCAATTACCACCTTAACCTCAGCCAAAGCTATACTTGAGAACCCCATTAGGATCATAAAACCCAGCATGAAAATTAAGGTAACCTTTTTCATATACCGCCCTCCTTTAATTTGCCCATTATAATGGCCCCAATCATGTAAAATTAGGGGGATCTGTTTTAGAGCATTCTATGAGTGGACAAACCGTAATATGTCTTACATCTATAAATGGATAGGAATAAAAATACCTCCTGGGTATCAATCATAAAACGATCAATAACCAAGAGGTATTAGTTGATGCATTGATAAGGGTGAAATCATGGATCAGCCCCATTCTCACCTAAAATGGCCTATATATTTGCTTAACTCACTTTATTCTCCAAGCGCAGCTTATCCGCGATGATAGCAATAAACTCCGAATTGGTGGGCTTACCCTTTTCTCCGTTGATGGTATAACCAAAAAACTTGTTAATCCTGTCCATATCGCCCCTATCCCAGGCGAGTTCAATAGCGTGACGGATGGCCCTTTCGACCCGGCTGGGAGTGGTATCATACTTATTTGCTATGGTTGGATATAACTCCTTGGTTACCGCACCCAGGTAGTTAACCTCTTCCGTGACTAACATGATGGCAGCCCGCAGATATTGATAACCTTTAACGTGAGCAGGCACACCTATCTCATGGATTATCCGGGTAACCTCAACTTCCAGATTTTTAGGGACTCGGTTAGGAACCGCAACTGTAGTGGAATTGCGTTTTTCCATCGTCGGCCGAATATCTCGAGCCACCTGTCTCACCCGGTCTCCTAAAACTTGCAGGTTGAAAGGCTTTAATATGTAATAGTCAGCGCCTAGCCGTTCTGCTTTCTGGGTAATGCTTTCCTGGCCGAAGGCGGTTAAGATAATAATTTTAGGACGAGGGTTTAAGTTTAAGGAATCCATTTTCTCAAGAACCCCTATGCCATCCATATATGGCATTATCAAATCCAAAATCAATACTTCCACTTCTTTTTTAACTAGTACATCCAGGACTTCCATACCATTAGAACAAATATCGACGACCTCGAATTCAGGTTCGTTAGTAAAGTAATCTTTTAAGATACTGCAAAATTCACGATTGTCATCTGCTACCAGAACTTTGATTTGATTTCTTTCATCAATCATAAACTGGTTAATCCCTCCTCATTCTTAATAACGCGTCTATTTTTAATATGTGTACGGATTTCGACGGCACGGCAAATTTTCCTCTTTTTTGCTTGCGTCAAATTGGGCTATTATATTCCAATCCTAACCATAATAATCCACCTTAATACATCAATATACTAATAAGTCACAGTGATGTTAGGGAGCAAAGTTTGTTCCAACGGCAATTTTCGGGGACTTTAATTTCTGAAGATTTGTCGAAACCTTTTTTGCATCAGAATTTTGCCTGGGCATCTCCGACAAAATATTATCCATGTAAATTCCATAACCAGACTGAGGGTCATTCAGAAAAACATGGGTAACGGCACCTACAATTCGGTTATCCTGGATGATGGGACTGCCGCTCATGCCTTGCACGATGCCTCCGGTTAGAGTTAGCAGCCGGGAATCAGTAACCCTTATAATCATATCTTTGCCATTTTGACGGGGTGGGTACACCTTTTCTATGTCGATGGCAAATCTTTCAATATCATCACCATTGACCACCGTCAATATTTCAGCCGGTCCGGTTTTCACCTGGTGAGCATAAGCTACCTCAGTCGTATATTTATTAAGTGGATTACTCAGTTCCCCCTCCGTCTGCCCAAAGATACCGAACGATGAATTTTTCGAGATGTTGCCAGCGACCATGCCCTTGTCATTAAAAACGCCAATTTTTTCTCCGGGCCGACCTGGTTTGCCTGGTTTAATGGTCTGAATCGTAGCACTCACTACCCGTCCCTTTAGCACACTTATTCCCTGTTTGGTATCAGCATCAACAATAATATGCCCCAGAGCTGCATATCCTCGGGTTTCTGGATCCCAAAAGGTCAGAGTCCCTACCCCCACTACCCCATCACGTACATAAAGACCAATCCGGAAACGATCTGTCTCCAGGCAATGAACTGGCTGCACCGGGATAGTGATGTTCTTACTATCCCTGCTGATACTTAACTTTATTTCCCTTCCCCCAGTGGAATCAATAATTTTAGCCAGATCAGTCTCGGTTGCTACTACCTGATCATCTACTTTTAGAATCAAATCCCCAATCTCAATCCCTTGGTCGCGTCCTGGGTAGAGCTTATCACCGTTGCCGACCTGCACCGGAGCAAAGCCCACTACCATAATACCCTGGGATTGTAAGAAAACCCCTATGGAGTGTCCGCCTGCTACCACTCGGCGCGGGGGTACAGCTTCAATGGCAATCGACTTAATGGGTATGTAACCCCATAAATTCAGCTTTACATCGGCTATACCAGGTTTTAATGCAGTTATTTCATATCCAGATGTACGCCGGGTAACGGTTACAGTTGGGTCTTCCTGGGCAGCAAAAACGCTGTGGGAGGGACCCATAACTTTCATTTCGATGTTTCCTTGCAGCTTGCCGGGAAGCTCGATATTTATCAGGCTGGCTTCTCCAACTACGATGCGCTGGCTGGAAGGCAGAATGAGTACCGCTTTTACTTGAGGGGTAAGACACAGGGCAATAAACAGAAAGGACAGTAAAATTCCGATGGCCGGGCGTAATTTTCGCAAATTTTTTCCCTCCCGATAAATGGTTCAATATATTGTCCCCTTATACGGTTACAATATACTGCTCAGACTATCGGTTAAAAGAAAAGCACTGCCATTTAAATATTACTGTTGGAGCAAGTATAATATATTGACTTTATTGTTTATGTTTGAACTCAGGATTAAAATAAAATGCCTGTCGCGACGCCCAATTGGCATTTTCTTTCCCATGTTATACATTCAGAGTTATCAAGATACACTTTTTATTGGTACATTCTGATCAACTTTGATCAGTCCGTCACGAACCAACTTAATAAATACCTCCGCTATTTGGGGATCAAATTGAGTCCCGCTACTATTTTCTATCTGATTTAGGGCCACATTTACACTTAAGCTAGCCCGGTACGGGCGGTTGGATGTCATTGCATCAAATGAATCGGCTATTGCCAGGCATCTGGCGGTTAGGGGGATATTTTCGCCCTTCAAACCCCTGGGATAACCTTTCCCGTCCCACCTTTCATGATGGCCGATTACAGCTGGTATTACATGATTTAAGGAGGGCAAATGCTTAATAATGGTAATAGAGACTTCAACATGCTGTTTGATTATTTCATATTCCTCTTTGGTTAAGCTGCCGGTCTTGGTAAGAATATTTTCCGGAATCCCAATCTTGCCAATGTCATGTAAAAGGCCGGCTTCTCTGACCATTTCAACATGAGACTTGTCTAAACCCAGTTTATAGGCAAGCACGGTCGCATATTCAGCAACTTTTTGCGAATGGCCAAAGGTGTACTGGTCCTTGGCATCAATGGCTGCGGTTAAAGCATATATGGTGGCAGCATAATGCGGTCGAGTATGAATTCCATCATTGCTCAGGTTAAATGATTCTCCCTCGATTGAAGAAACTATTCTAGGAGTATAAATAACCGTTTGGTTCTTACCATTATTCTTAGCAGTATACATGGCTAAATCAGCTCTTTTTAATAGCTCCTCTTCATTGGGGGCAGCGTGGGGATAAGTACAAACCCCGACGCTGGCAGTTAAAAAACGCTGGGTTACATCATTTAAGTTGAAAAAAGTTCTTTGGATCTCGGTTCTTATCTTTTCGGCTACATCGAAAGCCCTTTTGGAGTCATGATATGGTAACAGTACGGTAAACTCCTCACCGCCATAGCGACAGACAATACCATTTTGGCCCACAATTCTGGTCATAATTGCGGCAACCATTTCCAAAGCCTTATCCCCCTCAACATGACCATATAAATCGTTAAAAAGTTTAAACAGGTCCAAATCAATCATCAGAATCGAAAGCTCGGCCGAACCAACTTTCTGTATCTGTTCCGTGAGCGCTTTGCAGAAATACCGGTGGTTGTACAGCTTGGTAAGACTGTCAGTTAAAGCTTCAGACTGCGAGCGAGTATACAGTCTGGCATTTTCAAAGGCTACAGCGGTTGATGCCCCCAAATAACTCAGAAGATCTAAATCATCTAAGGTATAGGCGGTATTGTTTTTCTTCCGGGTCAACATTAGTATCCCGATTATTTCTTCGCGACTCTTGATGGGGATAATAACTTCTATATCTAAATCATGGATATCTCTTTTCTCCTTTTCCCACATTGACTTGAAAAAAGGCTTGGAGTAAAGCTCTTCCCTGCAGAGACTGGAGTTATTGCTCTTCAGCCACTTAACAATTGGGTTGTTGAAAGAAATCTTAAAATCTGGCTTGTATAATTGGGAGGAGGTGCGAAAAACATAATAATGGTCCTCTACTTCATGACTTATCATAACCAGTACCTGTTTGGTATGCAGGCCAACTTGCACGGCTTCGATCAGTTCCCGGGCTATGTTGTTTAGATCCAATTTGTTGGAAATACTGAGGCTGAAATTTCTCAAAGCCTGACGCTGAGAATAATCCGCCTTATAAAACATTTTGTCTACCAATCTACAGGATAGCTTATACAGAGGTTGGTAGACAACCGCTACCAGCAGTGCTGAAAAGGTGGTAAAGTATGGTATTAGATTGCGAAATATATCGCCCATGTATTTTTCAATGAAAAAGACACTGTATACATAGGCACCGGTGAGAATAATTGCAAATAGCGAGTAAACAATGCCTTTGGTCAGCATAAAACGTAATTCCAGCATACGGTACTTGAAGAGTGCTATCATAATAAAAATGGCATTTATTAAACAGGCCAGTATATCTATCGGATATTTGCCTAACTCCGGTACAACATTAGTAAGCTCACCTATGAACATTATCGAAACGC
>CAZYJA010000074.1:5714-10589 GCA_964647245.1 uncultured Syntrophomonas sp.
TGATTCGTCCAAAAGTGGTGTTGCCATTGCGAATGCTCGTTCTTACTTTTAATAAAATGGCAGCAATTATGGCAAACAGAGCAATATAAACGAGCGAAGCCATCACCCCTAAGGTATATACGAATTCAACCGTTTTAAATTGATGGTCGCTTATCGTTACCATATTGGTAATCACACTGACATCGGTTACTACCAGGCCCATTAGTCCGATTATGATCGCCACCGATGTTACAAAACCCCAAACAGCTGTGGCAATATAATTTACCGAGTCAGTAAATACCGAGACAAAGCAATAAAGTAAAAAAGGTACCGCAACGGTTCCGGCAATCATAATCTTGTTCCAGAAAAGTACCCCTGGTTTAAGTTCTATGGACATAAATACCGCAGAAGCAGTCCAGATAATAAGTGCCCCCAGCACTAACATAAACATGCGAATGAATCTATCCTTTTGGGATATGGCAAAAAAGAGCATCAATAAGCAGTAGCTCAATAATGCTACTATTGGTACTGCCCCAAAGAACACCTGTATAAGCGGCATTAACCCACCCCTTTTCCACTCCCGCCACGGCTGATTTTTATAACCTCTATAACATCAAATGGTGAAGGATTAATTCTTCTGAGCTTCCGCCCGAAAGTACTATTAAAACAATCGATAGTTCCAGCCGGAATTATTGATACTTCCAGGGGATCAATTCCGAGCAGGGATTTCAAATCTTTATAATCTGCATCAACATACCTGAAGTAAATAGAAAGATGCTCTCTAATAATATCCTGGGTCATAGCGCTTCTCATCCCATGGGCGTCAACTTCCACATAAAGGTGTAAAAACGCTCTCTTGCAATCATCAAAATCTTTAATTGCAAACCACTCGGTAATACTAAGTTTAGAAAGTTCCAGCGCGTCGCTAATAGTAGCTTCTGATATACGAGTAAATCCGGCAATATCTATTATTGTAGGACCACGGTCAATATAATTGAACTGAGGCAGTTTGATATTATCTTCCTCATTGCTTAATGAAATACACTTGAAGATATCTCCCACCCGGTACCTCGCAAAGGCACCACCCTTCAGGTTGGAAATTACCAATTCATATTCACTCCCCGCCACCAACTCATCTAACAAATAGGTATTGGGAACATAAGATGGATCCTCAAGGTTGGCTTCCATTTCCGTTTTAGGAATAAACTCATAGAAACAGACATCAGGGAAAAACACCAATCCATTTTTACTCCATGTTTCAGTAGCAATACAGGCAGGCTCAGTGCCCCCAAACATCTCCAGCGGCTTAACACCCCAGTAATGCTCTATTTTCTTTTTATAAAGGGCGGTATCTGTACCGGCACATATTAATCCCTTAAGTTTCCAGATATCCCGGGGTAATATGGGAGTTTTATTCTGTTTGCTTCTTAACCAGGCTTTTATTAAGCGATAGTTCATTTTCGGGGAATTCCTTAGCACATTGAAGCTGCCGCTCGAGCTGCTTCCAGAGGCAAAACCATCGCCAATTTTAACAACCACGCTGCTAAGGCCAAAAAATAAATCGATTCCCTTTTGCATTCCCAGTTTAAAACCAAGTTTGTTTCTTGCCCCGAAGCTCATTGTCTCAGCTTCCTGGGTAGGAGGAAGAAAGTTAATCGATAATTCGCCAGAAATTACATGAGGTACTATTCCCGTAATATATGGTAAGGGAGCCATGCCATAAAGAAAGTTTTCTTCCCCCCGTAATGAGAACTGACCTTTTTTATCACTGGTAGCAAGAATCAGACAGGCTACCAAATTATTCTTATAGCATCTAATCATACTATCGGTGTAGGGAGCCACTTTTACTGGATTTATGCCGCCTTCCCAGGTGGTTTCAATCCAAACCAATGGCTTGGAAGGAAGTGCGGATTCAACCTTAGGCAATAAAATATCAGCATAATCTGCGTATTTGGTCAGGGGAACCGTCCGCCGATATTCATCAACGGTAGCCGGTCTGTTCCCTTTCATGATCCGCCGGCCCAGTTCACAGTTGGAATATAACTCAATCTGTTCCAGCATCAGACGATTCTGAATTTCCATAAATTCACTCATCGAAAGATCCAAAAATCCGCAATACTCATGCCATACTTGATTATATTCCTTATTTTTCAGCTTTTGATCTAAAGTCATTAATGGTCCCCCAATGAAATAATGCTGGATGCAGTTGACAACAATTGAATTAAAATTATACGCAAATGGCTACAATTCACCCAATTTTATATTAATTTAGCATATTGCATTGTTAGATAAATTACAACAAGAATCGCCATAATCAGCGCTTTTACTAACTAACGTATATTTACTAATAGAAACAGATGTTTAGACCAGCAGTATGATGGATAAGATCGTGGCAAATACAATTTTATGGGGTCACATCTTGAAAAATATTATATTTGATTAAGCTGTAAGTATAGACTAAACCAGTAATTATCATGCCAAAAGGAGACAAATCAAGATTAAGCGGGCTATGTCCAGACACATAAATAATCATTCCCAACCATGGGGCCAGCGATCCGATAAACATTGCTGCATACTGTTTACTTTGCGGCACCGAAGTGTTCCACCAAGTTTTGAGCAAAATTATATTGCCCATTAGAACCCCGAGGTTAAGATAAACTGCATCAACCCAAAACCAGGGCCCCGGGACAAAACCCAGCATGTTCAAGCCATTATTCAAGTCCGCACTCAAAGATCGAAACATGAAATGATGGTAGTTGTCGGTATAGACCATAATACAAGTAATTAGCGGAATTACCAGTAACAAAGCTATTTTATAGGTGCTAAGCCACCTGTCCCTTTTGGTAAATTGGATAACATAGATGAGCCAAAGCGCTGGGAGAGGCGCCATACAAAGAAATTCAATTCTCATCCAGAATAGCAACGCCGCCAGGGTGGAGCTATGGATTTGCAGGTAGTAGCATACCGAATATATACCCACCGATATCATTAGAATAACAAAGCTCTTGGCCCCGGGATTCATCCGAAAACGCCAGAAAATAAATCCCGCCAATAAAAAATAGATGGTCCCGGATAATAACAAGGATATTGTCCAAACTTCCATTTTCAAAGCTCCCTTTATAAAACAATCCCTGTATGTTTGATATTTTAGATGGAGGCGACCTTTACTCTAATATGGATCCGGTGAGGAATTTCTGATCCAGCAGGTCCACGTAAATATATTGAGGAGCCTTTACGACCTCGTTCCTCTGCAGAAGGATGTTGAGGGCATTACCGGCAGCTAAGACCGAAGCCAATCCCACCCCAACGCTGCAGGTTGGGACCGGTCTTTGCCCCGTAATAATTTCCTGCAACATAGCCATCGACATGGCCTTGGTGACATAAGAGGGGAAAACAGGCAGAATTCTTTCAGTCGGCACCGACAATTCACCCAGATTTTCCAGATCCACATTGGGCGGTATTTTATTATATTCTTCAAGGGTAATACCCGAAGGATCAAAATTGGCCAGGAGTGCCCCAAAACCGATCGCTCCGGCAAAAAGGTAATAGATGCCTCTTTTTCTGGCGGTTCGCTGTAAGTAGATGGACTCCTTCCACGCCCCATAGTCCATTTCGTCAATAACCAGATCAGAGCCATCTACAAACTGAATAGCATCTGCTTCCGAATTAATACCATTATTATCATAGTAAATGTTGGCCCCGGGATTAATCTTCTTAAGTTCCCTATAAACTGCTTCAGCCTTATGCTGCTCCAGGGTGAAGATTGAGGCACCATACTGCCGATTAAGGTTGCTCGCTTCAAAGGTCCCCCGGTCAGTAATCCTAAGGTTGCCTACACCCAGTCTAATCAATCTTTCCACCAGCAAGCCACCCACTCCACCTACCCCAGCCACAGCGATGGTTGAATTTTTCAGTTGCTCCTGCTCGGTTTCGGTGAATATGCCAATATTGCGAATGAAACTCGCCTGGTACTGATTACTCATTAATAGGCCTCCTCGTAGAAGTGTCAATTACAACGGTTGCTATGCTATATTTATTATCGCGAATCTCCCATTCTAATAATTCCAACCCACAATCGGCCAGTAATTTATGCATTTCTGATTCCGAATAAACTCTTACATCTCCACCATAATTAAACGGAGATTTCAAAAACAGATTTAGTAATAATCGCTTCGGTTCTGACCACCAGGGATCTGCAATAATTATTCTCCCCTTGGCTTTTAGCAGACGTTTCATTTCCATAAGGACCTTTAGGGGCTCGGGATAATGATGAAAGGATGCGTTGCATATGATTAGATCAAAAGATTCGTTGTTCCATGGCAGGCTGTCAGAGTCCCCTACCAGCAGTTGCACACTCTTACCTAAAAGACCATCAGCCTTCTCTAACATCTTCTCCGACAGGTCTATCCCGCAGGCTTGAATATCTTCATACTCGTTCATTACTATTGCAAGAATGTCACCTGTCCCGCAGCCAACATCTAATATGGCTTTGAATGGCTGTTTATGTATTTTTTCCAAAACTCCACCATACATAGAACGACTGTACTTACCATCCCAGGTATCATCGTAATTGGCAGAGATTTTATCAAAATACTTTTTGGTTTTTTCTTTATATACATTGGCCTGGTTAGACATTTCGATCGATCCTTTTCTGCATGCATATTCAGTAATTGCCACGTTTTCAAAAAACTGCTAACTCGTGGAAATCAGCTCAAAATTTCACCGTGCTTCTCTCGATAAATTCGTGGCGCAGGTAAGCTAAAATTTTTTTCTGACCATCCTAAGGCTGGGAATCAAGAATGGCACGACTGTCTTATAGTGATCATAACCAACCAGGGTTTTAGGGAAAATCCAACGGTCCTCTACATAAACCAACATAGTATTCATTACTGTCCA
>CAZYJA010000075.1:0-10574 GCA_964647245.1 uncultured Syntrophomonas sp.
GATGAAGCTTTATCCAAGCGGGTCGGCGAATTAACAAATGTTAATATTAAGGGCGTTTGTATTCTGTTTGATCCGAAAGTAGCCACAGCGGACCCAGAGCACAAATCTTTCACCTATCATAGCGGTCACTTCAGTGGTCATGACCGGCACCTGGGAGACAAGAATCTTTCCTTTTATATGCCCGGTAATTATGGCCAGTGTCCTGATAATGTGAGGAAGGAAAATTTTTACCCGCCCAAGGTTGCTATGGTAATGACTACCCCCCCGGATGCCAACGGCTACTTTAATTTTGGACCTTCATGCTCCTATGCCAAGCTCATTTGTGATACAGCAGATACGGTTATTCTTGAAGTAAACGAAAATGTTCCCTGGTGCCTGGGTGGAGAACAGGAATGCATTCACATTTCTCAGGTGGACTATATTGTGGAAAATAATACCCCCATGATTGCATTCCCTTCAGAGTTTCCGGTTTCGGATGCGGAAAAAAAGATTGCCTCTTTAATTATCGAACAAATTGAAGATGGCGCCACTCTACAGTTTGGCATTGGAGCTATGCCATCCATGATCGGAAAAATGATTGCGGATACCGACCTTAAAGATCTGGGGATCCATTCCGAAATGATGGCGGAGTGTTTCATTGATTTAGTTGAAAAAGGCAAGGTCAACGGAGCCAAGAAGAATATTGACCAGGGAAAGATCACCTACACCTTTGCCCTGGGATCCCAGAAACTTTATGACTATATTGACCACAATCCCGTTTGCGCTACATTTCCGGTGGATATAACCAACTCCCCAGCCAGAATGGCCATAAACGACAAGCTATTGGCAATCAATAACGCAGTTGAAATCGATCTGTTTAGTCAAATAAATTCGGAGTCCTCTGGTTTCAGAAATATTTCTGGCACCGGTGGCCAACTTGATTTTACCATAGGGGCTATGAATTCCAAAGGGGGCAAGCCATTTATTTGTATGACTTCAACCAAGGTTCAAAAGGGTAAAACCCTTTCCAGAATTGTACCGTTCTTAAGCCCGGGTAGTATTGTTACGGTTCCCAGAACTTTCGCCCCTTATATAGTAACAGAATACGGCATAGCTAATATGATGGGTAAGGCTACCTATAGAAGGGCAGAGTTGCTAATCGATATTGCTCATCCAGATTTTCGCGACGAATTAATAAAAGCGGCAGGCGAACAAGGACTCTGGACCAGAACTAACAAAATCGTTTAGTTCTTATCTAAATTAAGAGGGGGAAGTTGTAATGTCTAATATTTTTTGGGTAATACTTTACTTCGCGATGACTGCCGCCATTGGTATTTGGATGACGAGGAAGAAGACTAGTGTGGCCGAGTACTTTGTAGCCAAAAAAGGTCTGAGCTGGTGGCTGATTATACCGCTGTTGTTCGCGGAAATGATCGCCGGGGCTGGAACGGTTGGAAACGCCGGCGACGCCTTTAAGTATGGCATTTCCGCGGTATGGATGAACTGGGGCATGTCCCTGGGCGTAATCTTTGTTCTAGTAACAGTAGCGATTTTTTACCGGGTCATGAGCAACAAAAAGAACATCATATCCGTGCCGGAAGCATTTAAGCACCGTTTTGACCAAAAGACCCGTATGGTCATGATGGCCATCCTGATACTGGTCTATATAATGCTTTTCGCTATGCAGCCCATAGCTGCCGCTTCCATTCTAGCCCCGATGCTGGGTATGAATAAGATGACCTTGGTCTGGATAATGGGCATCCTGTTTGTCATCCTTACCATCACCGGCGGCATGAAAGGGCTGGCCTGGATGAACGTTCTGCATTCCGCCGTAATGTACGTCGCATTAGGAATAGTAGCCTATGTGTCAGTCAGGGCGGCCGGTGGGTTAGGCCACATGCAGGCGGTTCTGCCAGCCGGTTACTTTGAATTAACCAAGCCCAGTATAGGCATCGTAATCGGGACGGCCTTGGGCACATGCCTTTCCTATGCGTGCGCCTCTACCGTAGTGGGCACCATATTTGGCGCCAAGTCCAAGCATGAAATCGCCAAAGGCTTCTATGGAGCTGCCATCTTGGTTTTCGTCTTCGCTTTATTCCCGGCCCTGATCGGTATGGCAGCTAAAGTAGTAATGCCTGGTGCCGCAGCCAATAGCGTTTTATACACCATGGCTAATGCCCAAGGGAGTCTGTTCGGAGTAATGGCCGCCATGGGTGTTTTAGCGGCGATACTGTCCACCGCTCCCGCCCTGCTGCTGATAACCGCGACCATGTGCAGCCGTGACTTCTTCCGCACCCTGAAACCTAATGCCACTGACCAACAGGAGATGTTTTTTGGCAAAGCCAGCATGGTGGTGCTGGGTCTATTAGCCACTTATATGGGGATGAATGCCACCTCCATCCTGGCCGGCCTGGTAGGCGCTTTCAACATACGCGCCATAGCCGGTTTGGTCCTCGCCGTAGCCTTGATCTGGCCTCGAGTGGACAGCCGGGCGGCTTTCTGGTCCATGTTGTTAGGCGGCTTAATGGCTGGTTACTGGCACTTTGCCGGCAACCCCTATGGTATATCCTCCCTTTGGCCTTCCCTGATAGTCGGAATTCCTATTCTGGTAGTATTAACCCTGATGGCCAAAGAACCGGAATCGGAAGGTTATC
This sequence comes from uncultured Syntrophomonas sp., assembly GCA_964647245.1. Lineage (GTDB taxonomy): Bacteria > Bacillota > Syntrophomonadia > Syntrophomonadales > Syntrophomonadaceae > PHAA01. The sequence continues at coordinate 2,634 of CAZYJA010000075.1, forward strand.
TAGTATATAAGCAAGCTCTGGATGAGTCTAATGCGGAGGGCGGCGTACAATAATCTAATGCTGCTGGGAGGTTTGGGCTTACCAAAACCTTCCCAGATAGCTCGATAAAACGGGCTTAAAACCAGAAATAGAACTTTGGTACCTCGTACGAATTGAGAAACTGGCCAAGAAGGACGAAGGCAAGATTACCATGGAGGTTAAGGAGCAGGTGTTAGGGCGGATCAAGTCCGACGACATGGTCCAAGTCCAGGGTAAATGGGAAAGGAGTGTGAATAATGTCATATCGTGAGAAGGACTACAAGTTTATCAAGGTCAGCATTGAAAATGACATTGCCATTGTACAGTACAACCGGCCTGAGGCATTAAATGCTGCCAATGCTCAGCTGGTAATGGAACGTAATGATGCTGTCTATCAGGCTGGTATTGATCCGGAAATCAAAGTGTTGATAATGACTGGTAATGATAAAGCCTACAGCGCCGGCGGCGATTTAGCTGCCATGGTTAATTATGGAGTTAAAGGTGCCCGGGAATTTGCAGATAAAGTAACTGCGGCAAGTTTAGCCCTTACTAACCTTCCCAAGCCGACAATAGCAATGATTGCAGGCTTCTGTTTCGGTGGGGGATTCGAGAACGCACTAAGCTGCGATTTGCGCATTGCAGCGGATAACGCCAAGTTTGCACTGCCGGAAATAAATGTCGGTATATACCCGGGAGCCGGAGCAACCCAGAGGTTGCCCCAGCATGTTTCATTATGCAAAGCCAAAGAGCTGGTGTTTTTAGGGGAAACCTTTGACGCCCAGACCGCCCTGGATCTAGGGCTTATAAATAAAGTGGTGCCCCTGGCGGAATTGAAGGAGACTACGATGGCGATGGCCCGTAAGCTAGCTAAGAAGCCAGCTTTCTCGTTAAGAATGGCCAAGGAAGCTCTCAATGCGGCCTGGAGCACTAGCCTGGAAAAGGGAATGCAGATTGAAACCCACGGTTGGGCAATGACTTATGGAACCAAAGATGCTAAAGAGGGCATGAATGCCTTTTTAGAAAAACGCAAACCAGTCTATAAAGGTGAATAGTAATAGGAGGGAATAATCATGGAATATAAATATAATGTACGCGATCTAAAATTTATCTTAAAAGAATGGCTGCCTACCGAAGAAGTATTAGCCTGTGACCGTTTTAAGGAATATTTCGGAATAGACGATGTTGACCCAATCATGACCGAGGCATACAAAGTAGCTCGCGAGGTAGTTAGCCCGATCAACGCCGAGGGCGACAAGAACCCGGTGAAATTTGAGAACGGTGTAGTTACCAGTCCACCCGGATACAAAGAAGTATTCAAATTTCTCCAGGAAAATGGATGGGGATCCAGCAGCGAATGCATCGAGCTTGACGGAGGAATGCCCCTGTTACTCTACAAAGCCGCCGCAGAAATGATAGCTGCAGCCTGTCCGGCAATGGGTTCAAACATCAAACTTACTTCCGGTGCCGCCAACTTAATCATCGAATTTGGCACCCAGGCCGACAAAGACAGATTCCTTCCCAAAATGCTTAGCGGAGATTGGCAGGGAACCATGAACCTGACCGAACCTTCAGCTGGCTCCGATGTAGGAGATGCCCTAACCAGATCCTATCCTACGGATGACCCCAGAGTATGGAAGATAAAAGGAACCAAAATGTTTATTACCGCTGGGGACGGATCGATTTGTGAGAATACCGTGCATATGGTTTTGGCTCGCCCGCCGCAGGGAGCTAAGGGTTCAGCTGGTCTGGGCCTATATATTGTTCCCAAGTTCTGGGTCAACGAAGATGGCAGTATGGGAAAATCTAACGATGTAACTACCATTGCTATTGAGCATAAGATGGGACTTAACGGGTCAGCCACCTGCATGTTGAACTTCGGAGAGAACGATGAATGTTATGGAATTATGGTAGGTAAGGCTCCCGATGAGAAGGGTCGTTCCAAAGGCCTGGCCATGATGTTTAATATGATGAATGAATCCCGCATAGGGACTGGACATAATGCTAACAATCAGGCTTCCGCAGCATACGCTCTGGCATCCCAATACACCATCGACCGCATTCAGGGCTACATTAAAGGTGAGCGGGTACCCATTATCAAGCATACCGATATTAGAAGAATGCTGCTGGACATGAAAGCCCATACCGAAGGAATCAGAGCCATGATATTCAAGGGCTTCTATTACCTTGATATAGCCGGAAATTCCAGTGATAAGGCCAAAGCCAAAGAATGTGCAGATATAGCCGCTATCTTAACTCCCCTGGTGAAGTGCTATGGAAGTGAAACCGCAGCATTGATGACTGCCGAGGCCATCCAATGTCTGGGCGGAGTAGGATACACCAAGGAATATCCGGTTGAGCAGTATATGCGCGATTCCAAAGTACTGACAATTTGGGAAGGAACCTCATTTATTCATGGTAACGATCTGGTCGGCCGCAAGATGACCATGGATAATGCCGAACCTTTCAAAAAGTGGATGGGAAGCATAAAAGAATTCATCGACTCAAATAAAGACGCGGCTGGTTTAGAAAAAGAAATGGCTACTATGGCCAAAGCCTACCAAGCTGCGGAAGAAGTTTGGCAAACCATTGCCTCATGGCAGGCCAACAAGGCTGAGCAAGGTGAATTAGTAAACCTCTATGCGATTAGGACCCTATTCGTTTTTGCCCAACTATATGTAGCAATGTGCCTTATGGATCAAGCGATTGTTGCCAATAAGACCATAGCTGGTTTAGCAGCTGACCACTTTGACCTTAACTTCTACAAAGGCAAAGTGGCTAGTGCCCGTTACTATGTGAATAACTCCTTGCCCAATGTATTTACTCTGACCCAGGTTATTAAGAATGCTGATACCAGCGTCTTAGAGGTTCCCGAAGATGTATTAATAATAAGTTAATAAAAATATATAAAAAGGAAGGGAGTTTCAAAAATATGAGAGACATTTATTTAGTTGAAAGTGTACGGACAGCTATTGCCAAAGCAGGCAAGTATTCATATTTTGCTAACGTTAGAGCCGATGACCTGGTTGCCAAAGCCATGAACGAATTAATGCACAGAGCTGGCTTGGAAGACAAGAAGGAAGAACTAGACGGAGTTATCTTGGGAGGAACCGCCCTAGTAAAAGACATGGCCAGCAACATAGGTCGTTATGCGGTAGTGATGAGTGGCTTCCCTTATAGTATACCTGGCTGCACCGTGGACCGTTTTTGTTCATCAGGTGTACAAGCAATCTTCAATGCGGTATCAGAAATAAACATGGGCTGGGGATCAGAACTGATACTGGCCGGTGGGGTTCAGCATATGACGCATGTTCCTATGGGGTGGGGCAATGAACACAATCCCCGCCTAGGTGAGTTTACCGATGACAATGCCAAAGGCATGGGCTGGACGGCCGAAATGGTAGCTCGCAAGTATGGTATCACCAGAGAAGAACAGGATCAAATGGCGGTAGAAAGTCATGCCAAAGCCCATCAAGCGACCATATCAGGAATGTTTAAAGCAGAAATATTGCCCATCGAAGCTGAAGTTCTGCAAAAAGATGGAACTACCAAAGTAGAAATCTGTGACAAGGATCAGGGCATCCGGCCCGGTACCACTATGGAATCACTGGCCAAAATGGAACCAGTCTTCATGAAAGATGAGGCGGCTACCGTTACCGCTGGAAATGCCAGCCAGACCAATGATGCGGCGGCAGTGGTGTTGGTAGCCAGCGGAGAAAAATGCAAAGAACTGGGATTAAAGCCCAAAATGAAGCTGATAGGCTATAAGGCCATAGGAGTTGATCCCATCTATATGGGTATAGGACCGGCTGTAGCTATACCCCTGGTTTTGAAACAGGCGGGGATGACCATGGATCAGATCGATATCTGGGAGATCAATGAAGCCTTTGCCTCACAGGCGGTTTATTGCACCAAGGAATTAGGCATTCGTAACCATCCCCTTCTCAACCCTCGGGGAAGCGGAATCGCTCTAGGACATCCGCTGGGCTGTACAGGAGCCAGAATAGCAACCACCCTGATGCACGAAATGCCCTATTATGGAGCTAAATATGCGGTTGAAAGCATGTGTGTCGGCCATGGTCAGGGAGTAGCGGCTATTTGGGAATATGTAGGCTAAATAAATATTTATAAGATCTTAAGAGATGGTGCGGTTGGCGGATGAGCGCCATAAGACCAGACTAGCCCGGCCAACCGCAACCTTTTAAATCGACATCAAAACAAAGAACAAAGTAAAAGCAATTAAAAATTAAAGGAGGAAAAGAAAATGACAGTAAAATCTATATTCGTAGTCGGAGCAGGATTTATGGGCGCAGGTATAGCACAGGTGGGAGCACAGGCAGGTTACGAAATGGTTCTTTATGATATTGCTCCAGCTGCCGTGGAAAAAGGAATTGCCGGAGTCAAGAAGCTTCTCAGCAAAAAGGTTGAAAAAGGTACTATGAAGCAAGAAGTCGTTGACGCCACTATGGCTCTCATTAAACCCAGTACCTCTCTGGATGATGCCGCCAATGCGGATATGGTCATTGAGGCCGTTTATGAGAATGCCGATCTCAAAAAAGACATTTTCTCCAAGCTAGACGCCATATGCAAACCAGAATGTATTCTGGCCACCAATACCTCATCTATTCCTATCACCTCCCTGGCCGCTGCCGTTAAAAGAACGGACAAATTTATAGGCATGCATTTCTTCAGCCCAGTACCGGTTATGAAACTGTGCGAAGTAATTCGCGCCATCAAGACCTCTGATGAGACCATAAGTGTTGTGGCTGAAGTTGCCCAAAAGATGGGAAAAGTAACCGTAGTAGCCAAAGATGTTCCTGGCTTCATCGTAAACCGTATAAATTCCGCCATGAGATGTGAGGCTTATAAGTGTTTGGAAGAAGGGGTAGCGACGGTTGAAGATATCGATAAAGCCATGAAAAACGGCGCTAATCTGCCCATGGGTCCCTTCGAACTGGCAGATTTTGTGGGACTGGATGTTAATTACAGCGTACTTTCTACCCTTTATACAGGCTACAAAGACGCTAAATTTGCCCCCAACCTGACCCTGGAGAAACTGGTAACCGCTGGCGATCTGGGCCGGAAGACCGGTAAGGGATGGTATGACTATACTTCCGGAGAACGGAAACCCAGAACGGATGTTAAATTCTAAAAGGGTTAAAAATAGTGACGGCTAACGACTTTTAGTAGTAAGCGGTTGAAAAAGACACATACAGATTGAAAACCCATAAAAAGCTGATGGTTACGGTTTATCCGACTGAAGCTAAGGATAGACCGTAACCTACCTATATGCGGTTTATAGACATCAGAAAGGAGGCAGTATTTAGTGTCATATAGAGATAAAAAATATAACACTTTTCTAGTCACGGTTGAAGATCATATCGCCACCGTCCAATTTAATCGACCGGAAGTATTAAATGCTATAAATATGGAAGTTAATCGGGAACGGGTGGAAATATTCACTGAACTGGGTAAGGACCCGGATGTCAGAGTGGTAATCCTTACGGGCGGAGAAAAGGTTTTTAGTGCCGGCGGTGATTTACCGGCAATTTCCAAGTATGGAATAGTAGACGCCAGGGCTCACGCTGATTTAAACAGTGCAGGACAGCGGGCCATAGCAGATTTGCCGAAACCGACGATAGCAGCCATAGCAGGATATGCCATGGGTGGCGGCGCCGAAAACATATTATTGTGCGACCTGCGCATAGCCGCAGATAATGCTAAAATTGCCTGCTCAGAGATAAATGTCGGAATCTTCCCGGGTGGGGGTGCGACCCATCGCTTAATACAAAATATATCAGCTTGCAAAGCCAAGGAGATGCTCTTCCTGGGTGGTACCATAGATGCTCAGACCGCGCTGGAAATTGGACTGATCAACAAGGTGGTCCCGCTGGCGGAATTAATGGATACTGCTAAAGATTGGGCTCAAAAGTTGGTTAAGAAGCCTCCCTTTACGCTTAAGATGCTCAAAGCGGCGGTTAACTCAAATTGGGATCATGAGAGCGGGATGAGAATCGAGCAGGATGCATGGGCAGCGATATTTGGCACCGAGGATGCTAAGGAAGGTATGCATGCGTTCGTTGAAAAAAGGAAACCAGCCTACAAGGGTAAGTAAAATAATGCAAGTTAACCCAATCGAATAGGAGGGATAAAATGCGCGAAGTAGTTATTGTTGATATAGCTAGAAGTGCCATCGGCACAATGGGTGGGACATTAAAGAACGTAAAACCGATTGATTTAGTATCCCAGGTAGCAAAAGCGGTCGTTGACCGCAATAAATCCAAGGTTAAGCCGGAAAATTATGATTATCTGTTTTTAGGCCAGGTAAAACAGAATTCCATCTGTGCAAACATTGCCCGTAATTTGGTATTAAATATTGGATTACCGGAAGAACTGCCGGCAACCACAGTTACAGTAGCCTGTGGATCTGGACTACTGTCCATGATGGAAGGATATGAGTTCATTAAAAATGGGTTTGCTGATATAATCCTGGCTGGTGGAGTAGAATCCATGAGCACGGGTGAATTCTTCCTGAGTGGCAAACTCAATCAAGCCTTCGGTACCAACAATATCACTCTAATGGATGCCATAATTGCCGGTGGCCCAGGTGGAGCCCCGGTAGAACGCTATGGCAATATACCCATGGGTAATACCGCTGAAAATTTAGTAGACATTCATAAAATATCCCGTGAAGAACAGGATGAGCTAGCATTCAGGAGTCAGGTACTGGCTAAACAAGCTATAGCTAATGGCGATTTTGTGGCTGAAATAGTTCCGGTTGAATACGAAAAAGCCGATGGCACCAAGGGTGTATTTAAAGTTGACGAATATCCCCGTGAAACCACTTTGGAAGCTATGGCTAAATTGAAACCGGTATTTAAAAAAGATGGCAGCGTAACCGCAGCTAACTCTTCCGGTAGAAATGACGGCGCAGCCATTGCGATTCTTATGTCGAAAGAAAAAGCTGATGAACTGGGCATTAAACCCAAAGCCAGATTTGTGGCTGGTGGTATTGCCGGAGTTGATCCCTCCATAATGGGTCGCGGGCCGGTTCCCTGTACTAAAATTGCTATGGATAAAGCCGGACTGACCTTAAAAGATATGGATCAGATAGAGCTGAACGAAGCTTTTGCCGGCCAAAGCATAGCTGTACTGAGAGAATGGGATGAAATGTGGGGAGTAAATAAAGACTGGTATGAAACCCATCTCAACATATTTGGAGGAGCTATCGCGCTTGGACATCCTTTGGGCGGCAGCGGAGCCATTCTCGCTACTAAACTAATGTATGGCCTGGAACGTAAAGACCAGAAATATGGTTTAACTACCATGTGTTGCGGTGGCGGAATTGGCGTTGCCACCATATTTGAAAAAATTGATTAAGGGGAAGTGAGGGATAGCAATGAAGGACGTGGTAATAGTTGCAGCAGCACGAACACCGTTCGGTTCATATATGGGTTCACTAGCTGATCAACGGTCACAGGACTTGGCCGCCGTTTCGATGAAGGAAGCCATTTCCCGCGCTGGATTTGATTCATCTGAAGTTGATATTTGTATCTACAGTGAAGCCAAACAGAGTAGTTTTCCAGCTAATGTCGGCAGGCACGGGTGGTTGTTGGCCGGATTGGCCGAAAGTGCGGCGGGGTTCACTATGAATACCCTGTGTGCAGGTGCTATTCAATCGATGATTAGTGGTTATAGTAAAATTGTCGCCGGTGAATATTCAACGATTATGACAGGCGGTATTGAAACCAACAGCCAGGCACAATACTACCTGGTCCATCCCCGTTACAAATTTGGTCAGGAGTTATGTTTCCATGATTCAAAAGTGGATGTGGAAAAAAATGCCCAGCCGGTAAGCATCTACGGGGAACTAATGGGTGCTGACATTGCCGATATTGTAGCCAGTAATAATGGCTTGAGCCGGGG
>CAZYJA010000076.1:0-10434 GCA_964647245.1 uncultured Syntrophomonas sp.
GCTATTTATCCTGCTAAGTTGAGAGGTTTTTAGGGGTTTTTGCAGGGGAATCAATGTTGAACACATATCATATATGGACAAGTATACTAAAAGTGAGGTGTGTAAGGGATATTGAGTATTTTATTGTATTTTCTCCAGTCTATTCCCGAGAGTATGGGAATTGTGGCTTTGAGCCTTGCTATTGCCAGAGTACCACTTAAGTGGGCGCATATTTCACTCGCAGGAATTTTACTAGCGATAATTAGCTACGTAATTCGTTCCCTGCCGGTTACCTTTGGCTTACACTTACCCGTTATGATATTAATAATTTTCATGTTAATTGTGAAGTATACCAATTTAAAGCCTTCACTGGCGATTGTTGCGGTTTTCACAAGCTTCTTTACGTTGGCTTTACTTGAATACCTGGTAAGCGGAACTTTTTTTGCATATACCCAAACCGATCCCGAACAAGCTCTATCAAATGAAAAATTGTGGTCTATCCTGGGAATCATCCAGGCAATCATATTAAATATTATTGCGTTGGTCGTACCGCGTTATCTAAAACCTACCGAAGGAGCATGGAAGCAATGAATGGTAGGAGTTTCAGCCGGGAATTAGCGGCGAATCTAGCTGGCAAGCATAATCTAAACGAGGAAAAACAGGCCGAAATGGCCTATGCGATCGAAATCATCGCTCTCAACCTGGGTAATGCTATCCTCACCCTGACCCTGGGATGGGTTATGGGTGTTTTCTGGGGTACCCTTACCTGCCTGCTCACTATTGCTGCTTTCCGTCATAATGCCGGAGGCGGCCATTCTGATTCACCCTGGAGATGTGCAGCGGTAACCATGATTGTGTTTCCGTTATTGGCATTAGCAGCCTACGAAGTCAGCAGCTGGCCGCCTTTATTTATGAACCTAATGTCCATGCTATCGATATTGATTGGTTTTGCCCTAATTCAACTATATGCACCAGTAGATAGTCCTCAGGCTCCGATTATATCTCCGCTAAGGCGTAAAAGGCTTAAAATGTGGGCTCTTTCAATAATGTCAATTATAGCGGTCACCATAATAATCCTAAGAATCAGCAGTTGGGATAAGGCTGCCGAGATTGGAATGTGCCTGGCCTTGAGCTTATTATGGGTAAGTTTTAATTTAACCCCATGGGGACATCGTTTATGGAGTTTTATCGATAAAACGTCGATAAAATAAATTAAACCAGCGGGGAGGTGTAAAAATGAGGAATTTAATGTATCGTTTTTCTGGTATACTAGTTGTTGCTCTGGTATTTGCTGCAAAGGTAACTCCTTTATGTGCTTTTTTCCATTATCAGCCCGAGATGCCTGCATCACTTAGGAAGTAGTTGGAAAAGGGGGGGTGGTGCAGTGTGCCACTCCCTTTTTTTGACATGGTGAGGTGATTATAGTGAAGCTGCAAGAAGCAGAATCAGAAAGACGCAAGGCGATCCATGAATACCTGACCACAACTCATATGTTATGTCTTTTTGTAATGATGTTCGCACTGGTTTTAAACCGCGGGATGTTTTCTTTAGCGAACTACAATATGACTGGCCTGCGTTTTCTGGCTTTTTTCGCTATAGCCTTGCTGGGATTTGGACTTATCAACAAATACAATAGGAAAAATGCTTCGCTTAGCGTCGATGCACGACCCACCTGGGTTGATTTTCTGTATATAAGCTTTCCTTTAGTAATAGCAACCCTTACATTATATTTAGTTGGCCAGGATAGTAACGCCATAGAGGCCATTCTATTGTTGCCAGTAATCATTGCTGCCTCCATTCTGGGCAAAAATGTTGGTATTATAATGGCCTTGGTTTGTACGATTATTATTTATATAAAAAGTGTTATCCTGGGAACAACGCTTGAGGTCTTTGTGATTTTGGAGTCAAACTTAATTGTTATCAGTGTCATGTTCATAGTAGCCTGGTTTTCTGGTGCCCAGACTGATCTGGACACCCAGTACCGGCGGGAGTTGACCCGGCTGGCGAGCACTGACATTCTAACTGGGATATATAATTTTGGCTATTTTCAGGAAAAGATCAGCGAATTCTGCCAGAACGCTTCCGACCAGAACCCCCTGGCTCTCATTATCATGGATATTGATTACTTCAAACATTACAATGATATCCATGGACACCAGGCGGGGGACTTGTTGCTCAGTGTAATAGGGGATATATTAAGCGAAAAGGTAGGCAGTTCAGGTTTTGTGGCTCGCTATGGGGGCGATGAATTTGTGGCGGTTTTACCTAGTATGGATAGCGAGGAGGCCAGGAAGATCGCGGAAGAAATAAGCGAGATGGTAAAAGCTCAGGATTTCCTGGGACGAGAATACCAACCCGAGGGAAAAATAACTGTTTCTTGCGGGATATCGGCTTATCCTAACGATGCCGCAAATGTCAAGGATTTGATAAAGCATGCCGATCAGGCTCTTTACCGGGCTAAGAGTCTGGACCGAAACAAAGTGGAAATGTATTTCTCAGTTTTTGATGAGCTGGATGTCGAAGGTGACGAAAAAGATCTTCTGAATTCAATCCGCACTCTGGTTTCAGTTATTAATGCCAAGGATCGATATACCTATGGACACTCGGAAAGGGTAACCGATCATGCCTTGAAGCTGGCTAAGAAGATTAATTTACCCCAGGAGGAGATTAACCTGTTGGGCTATGCAGCTTTCTTACATGATATCGGTAAAATTGAAATTGAGCGGGATTTACTAAACAAGGTTGGTCCCTTAAACAAAATAGAATGGGAAACACTCAAAGGTCACTCCCAATGGGGTTGCGATATAGTTAAAGCAGTCAAAAAGCTGCATCCAATTGTGCCGATCATTCTGCATCACCACGAAAATTATGATGGTAGCGGTTATCCGGTTGGGTTGGGCGGGAAGGCCATCCCCAAACTGGCCAGGATAATTAGAATAGTTGACAGCTATGATGCCATGGTTTCTCATCGCCCCTATAAGAAGCACTTAACTCTCTCTACCGCACTTGACGAACTGAAATCATGTGCCGGCACTCAATTTGATCCGGAGCTGGTAAAATACTTTTGTGAAATTATTCAAGAGGAGTGTGCCAGTTAGCGGATTGTCGCTAAATTCTGAAAACTAAGGTGTAAAATTTATGTTTGATTGGACTATAACCCTGGTATTTTCCGGGACGATATACCTTTTCATAGCTGTATTTGTATTCTGGCGCTTTCGGGCTACTCCGGGAGCGAAAAGCTTTGCTTTATTATGTATAGCATTATGTATATATTCGGTGGGTTATTATCTTGAAATCCATAGTCTGACTTTACCAACCATACTTTTCTGGCTTAATATTGAATATATCGGGATAGCTCCCTTCTCTGCCCTATGGCTTATATTTGTCATAAACTATACCAAGCGGGAACGTTGGCTGAATGACACTGCTACTGCTGCCCTGTTTATTATACCGGTAATAACTTATGTTATGGTTTTCACCAACAGCTATCATCATTTATTCTATCAATCCATGACAATAGTAGTGGAAAACGGGCTGGAATTGGCCCATGCCGTCAGAGGGCCGTGGTATTGGGTGAATATTGGCTATATTAATCTACTTATAGTAATAGGTAATATTATTCTGCTGCAGAGCTGGAGAAAGACTCAAGCACCCTATAATCGGCAATATGCGGCCATGTTCCTGGGATCACTGTTTCCGTGGCTGGCATTATTGATATACCTATCGGGAAACAGCCCTCTAAATTTGGATCTTAGTCCCTTTGGGATGATAATCTCCGTGGTTATTTATGCCTCCAGTCTGATGATTTTCCGCATTTTTGATATTGTGCCGGTAGCAAGCACGGTAGTTTTGGAAACAATGCGGGACGGTGTATTGGTGGTTGATAAAGATGACCGGATTGTTGATTTCAATACTTCAGCCGTAAATTTGTTCGGTAATAAGAATGATTTGCTGGGCCGGAAATTGGATACTATTTTTCATCCCAGTTCTGGCATAGCGGTCAATTTCACCAATGCTGAGGCGGGGCATATGGAGTTTCAGGAGAATACCTCCAGTGGTTTTCATTGGCTGGATGTTTCATTCTCGCCCATAACTACCAGGCACGGTGAAATTGGCGGCTACGCTATAATAGTAAGAGATATCACCAAAGGTAAAATGTCCCAAGCTGAACTGGAGTCAGCCAACCTTGAGCTATCCAGACACATTAATGTCTTAAAGAAGATAAACCGACAATTGCAATTACTAAATGAGATGAGTTCGCAATTACAGGCCTGTGATCTGCTGGAGGATACCTATCCCATAATGGTTAAATACCTGCAGCTGCTACTGCCCAATCTGCATGGAGCCTTATACATATATTCGCCCGAAAACATGACTATGGAACGAACCTGCTCATGGAATGACATTCGTGCCATAAAAAGTAGTTTTAGTAATGATGAGTGTTTGGCTTTAACTGGGAAGGGACCTTCATATCGAACTTATGATGATAGCGTACTGACATGCGAGCATGTTGAAAGAGAAGCAGGATGGAATTACAGCTGCATACCTATTAAAGTACAGGAACAAAGCTTTGGTCTAATCTATTACTATTACCAAAGAAATCTACTTAGTGATAATAATATCTTTATAGCTCGTATTTTCACCGATGAATTGATTCTGGCTTTAACTAATCTTAAGATGAAAATGAACCTTAGGGAACAGTCAATTCATGATCCGCTTACGGGGCTTTTTAATAGACGTTATATGGAAGAAATAATACAAAGAGGAATATCCCAGGCTGACAGGGAAAATCATGACCTATCGGTTATTATGCTTGATATAGATCATTACAAGGGGATCAATGATCAGTACGGGCACCCCCGGGGAGATTTGGTGCTCAGTATGCTTAGCCAATTATTGCGGGAAACCATCCGAAATGGAGATAGTGCCTGCCGCTACGGTGGTGACGAGTTCATACTCGTTTTACCGGGAGCCAGGCTGGAAGTAGCGGTCGAGAGGGCTGAGTTGATCCGCCAGAGGGTAAAGAACGCAATTTTTGCCGGCGATCAGATAACCGTGTCACTGGGAGTAGCCACCTTCCCCAGAGATGGTGCTACGGCAGATGCGTTGATAGGCGCAGCGGATCAAGCTCTATATCAGGCCAAACAAGCAGGCCGGGACCGAACCCTGGTGGCAGAATAAGCGGGGGATAAATAATTGCGGTGCCAAATAATTGCGGTGCCAGGCACCACTTATTCTAGAATAAGTGGTGCCTGGCACCGCAATTATTTGGCACCGCAATTATTTATCCCCCGCTTATTCTGCCACCAGGGTTCGGTCCCGGCCTGCTTGTTTGGCCTGATATAGAGCTTGATCCGCTGCGCCTATCAACGCATCTGCCGTAGCACCATCTCTGGGGAAGGTGGCTACTCCCAGTGACACGGTTATCTGATCGCCGGCAAAAATTGCGTTCTTTACCCTCTGGCGGATCAACTCAGCCCTCTCGACCGCTACTTCCAGCCTGGCTCCCGGTAAAACGAGTATGAACTCGTCACCACCGTAGCGGCAGGCACTATCTCCATTTCGGATGGTTTCCCGCAATAATTGGCTAAGCATACTGAGCACCAAATCTCCCCGGGGGTGCCCGTACTGATCATTGATCCCCTTGTAATGATCTATATCAAGCATAATAACCGATAGGTCATGATTTTCCCTGTCAGCCTGGGATATTCCTCTTTGTATTATTTCTTCCATATAACGTCTATTAAAAAGCCCCGTAAGCGGATCATGAATTGACTGTTCCCTAAGGTTCATTTTCATCTTAAGATTAGTTAAAGCCAGAATCAATTCATCGGTGAAAATACGAGCTATAAAGATATTATTATCACTAAGTAGATTTCTTTGGTAATAGTAATAGATTAGACCAAAGCTTTGTTCCTGTACTTTAATAGGTATGCAGCTGTAATTCCATCCTGCTTCTCTTTCAACATGCTCGCATGTCAGTACGCTATCATCATAAGTTCGATATGAAGGTCCCTTCCCAGTTAAAGCCAAACACTCATCATTACTAAAACTACTTTTTATGGCACGAATGTCATTCCATGAGCAGGTTCGTTCCATAGTCATGTTTTCGGGCGAATATATGTATAAGGCTCCATGCAGATTGGGCAGTAGCAGCTGCAGGTATTTAACCATTATGGGATAGGTATCCTCCAGCAGATCACAGGCCTGTAATTGCGAACTCATCTCATTTAGTAATTGCAATTGTCGGTTTATCTTCTTTAAGACATTAATGTGTCTGGATAGCTCAAGGTTGGCTGACTCCAGTTCAGCTTGGGACATTTTACCTTTGGTGATATCTCTTACTATTATAGCGTAGCCGCCAATTTCACCGTGCCTGGTAGTTATGGGCGAGAATGAAACATCCAGCCAATGAAAACCACTGGAGGTATTCTCCTGAAACTCCATATGCCCCGCCTCAGCATTGGTGAAATTGACCGCTATGCCAGAACTGGGATGAAAAATAGTATCCAATTTCCGGCCCAGCAAATCATTCTTATTACCGAACAAATTTACGGCTGAAGTATTGAAATCAACAATCCGGTCATCTTTATCAACCACCAATACACCGTCCCGCATTGTTTCCAAAACTACCGTGCTTGCTACCGGCACAATATCAAAAATGCGGAAAATCATCAGACTGGAGGCATAAATAACCACGGAGATTATCATCCCAAAGGGACTAAGATCCAAATTTAGAGGGCTGTTTCCCGATAGGTATATCAATAATGCCAGCCACGGAAACAGTGATCCCAGGAACATGGCCGCATATTGCCGATTATAGGGTGCTTGAGTCTTTCTCCAGCTCTGCAGCAGAATAATATTACCTATTACTATAAGTAGATTAATATAGCCAATATTCACCCAATACCACGGCCCTCTGACGGCATGGGCCAATTCCAGCCCGTTTTCCACTACTATTGTCATGGATTGATAGAATAAATGATGATAGCTGTTGGTGAAAACCATAACATAAGTTATTACCGGTATAATAAACAGGGCAGCAGTAGCAGTGTCATTCAGCCAACGTTCCCGCTTGGTATAGTTTATGACAAATATAAGCCATAGGGCAGAGAAGGGAGCTATCCCGATATATTCAATATTAAGCCAGAAAAGTATGGTTGGTAAAGTCAGACTATGGATTTCAAGATAATAACCCACCGAATATATACATAATGCTATACATAATAAAGCAAAGCTTTTCGCTCCCGGAGTAGCCCGAAAGCGCCAGAATACAAATACAGCTATGAAAAGGTATATCGTCCCGGAAAATACCAGGGTTATAGTCCAATCAAACATAAATTTTACACCTTAGTTTTCAGAATTTAGCGACAATCCGCTAACTGGCACACTCCTCTTGAATAATTTCACAAAAGTATTTTACCAGCTCCGGATCAAATTGAGTGCCGGCACATGATTTCAGTTCGTCAAGTGCGGTAGAGAGAGTTAAGTGCTTCTTATAGGGGCGATGAGAAACCATGGCATCATAGCTGTCAACTATTCTAATTATCCTGGCCAGTTTGGGGATGGCCTTCCCGCCCAACCCAACCGGATAACCGCTACCATCATAATTTTCGTGGTGATGCAGAATGATCGGCACAATTGGATGCAGCTTTTTGACTGCTTTAACTATATCGCAACCCCATTGGGAGTGACCTTTGAGTGTTTCCCATTCTATTTTGTTTAAGGGACCAACCTTGTTTAGTAAATCCCGCTCAATTTCAATTTTACCGATATCATGTAAGAAAGCTGCATAGCCCAACAGGTTAATCTCCTCCTGGGGTAAATTAATCTTCTTAGCCAGCTTCAAGGCATGATCGGTTACCCTTTCCGAGTGTCCATAGGTATATCGATCCTTGGCATTAATAACTGAAACCAGAGTGCGGATTGAATTCAGAAGATCTTTTTCGTCACCTTCGACATCCAGCTCATCAAAAACTGAGAAATACATTTCCACTTTGTTTCGGTCCAGACTCTTAGCCCGGTAAAGAGCCTGATCGGCATGCTTTATCAAATCCTTGACATTTGCGGCATCGTTAGGATAAGCCGATATCCCGCAAGAAACAGTTATTTTTCCCTCGGGTTGGTATTCTCGTCCCAGGAAATCCTGAGCTTTTACCATCTCGCTTATTTCTTCCGCGATCTTCCTGGCCTCCTCGCTATCCATACTAGGTAAAACCGCCACAAATTCATCGCCCCCATAGCGAGCCACAAAACCTGAACTGCCTACCTTTTCGCTTAATATATCCCCTATTACACTGAGCAACAAGTCCCCCGCCTGGTGTCCATGGATATCATTGTAATGTTTGAAGTAATCAATATCCATGATAATGAGAGCCAGGGGGTTCTGGTCGGAAGCGTTCTGGCAGAATTCGCTGATCTTTTCCTGAAAATAGCCAAAATTATATATCCCAGTTAGAATGTCAGTGCTCGCCAGCCGGGTCAACTCCCGCCGGTACTGGGTGTCCAGATCAGTCTGGGCACCAGAAAACCAGGCTACTATGAACATGACACTGATAACAATTAAGTTTGACTCCAAAATCACAAAGACCTCAAGCGTTGTTCCCAGGATAACACTTTTTATATAAATAATAATCGTACAAACCAAGGCCATTATAATACCAACATTTTTGCCCAGAATGGAGGCAGCAATGATTACTGGCAACAATAGAATGGCCTCTATGGCGTTACTATCCTGGCCAACTAAATATAATGTAAGGGTTGCTATTACTAAAGGAAAGCTTATATACAGAAAATCAACCCAGGTGGGTCGTGCATCGACGCTAAGCGAAGCATTTTTCCTATTGTATTTGTTGATAAGTCCAAATCCCAGCAAGGCTATAGCGAAAAAAGCCAGAAAACGCAGGCCAGTCATATTGTAGTTCGCTAAAGAAAACATCCCGCGGTTTAAAACCAGTGCGAACATCATTACAAAAAGACATAACATATGAGTTGTGGTCAGGTATTCATGGATCGCCTTGCGTCTTTCTGATTCTGCTTCTTGCAGCTTCACTATAATCACCTCACCATGTCAAAAAAAGGGAGTGGCACACTGCACCACCCCCCCTTTTCCAACTACTTCCTAAGTGATGCAGGCATCTCGGGCTGATAATGGAAAAAAGCACATAAAGGAGTTACCTTTGCAGCAAATACCAGAGCAACAACTAGTATACCAGAAAAACGATACATTAAATTCCTCATTTTTACACCTCCCCGCTGGTTTAATTTATTTTATCGACGTTTTATCGATAAAACTCCATAAACGATGTCCCCATGGGGTTAAATTAAAACTTACCCATAATAAGCTCAAGGCCAGGCACATTCCAATCTCGGCAGCCTTATCCCAACTGCTGATTCTTAGGATTATTATGGTGACCGCTATAATTGACATTATTGAAAGAGCCCACATTTTAAGCCTTTTACGCCTTAGCGGAGATATAATCGGAGCCTGAGGACTATCTACTGGTGCATATAGTTGAATTAGGGCAAAACCAATCAATATCGATAGCATGGACATTAGGTTCATAAATAAAGGCGGCCAGCTGCTGACTTCGTAGGCTGCTAATGCCAATAACGGAAACACAATCATGGTTACCGCTGCACATCTCCAGGGTGAATCAGAATGGCCGCCTCCGGCATTATGACGGAAAGCAGCAATAGTGAGCAGGCAGGTAAGGGTACCCCAGAAAACACCCATAACCCATCCCAGGGTCAGGGTGAGGATAGCATTACCCAGGTTGAGAGCGATGATTTCGATCGCATAGGCCATTTCGGCCTGTTTTTCCTCGTTTAGATTATGCTTGCCAGCTAGATTCGCCGCTAATTCCCGGCTGAAACTCCTACCATTCATTGCTTCCATGCTCCTTCGGTAGGTTTTAGATAACGCGGTACGACCAACGCAATAATATTTAATATGATTGCCTGGATGATTCCCAGGATAGACCACAATTTTTCATTTGATAGAGCTTGTTCGGGATCGGTTTGGGTATATGCAAAAAAAGTTCCGCTTACCAGGTATTCAAGTAAAGCCAACGTAAAGAAGCTTGTGAAAACCGCAACAATCGCCAGTGAAGGCTTTAAATTGGTATACTTCACAATTAACATGAAAATTATTAATATCATAACGGGTAAGTGTAAGCCAAAGGTAACCGGCAGGGAACGAATTACGTAGCTAATTATCGCTAGTAAAATTCCTGCGAGTGAAATATGCGCCCACTTAAGTGGTACTCTGGCAATAGCAAGGCTCAAAGCCACAATTCCCATACTCTCGGGAATAGACTGGAGAAAATACAATAAAATACTCAATATCCCTTACACACCTCACTTTTAGTATACTTGTCCATATATGATATGTGTTCAACATTGATTCCCCTGCAAAAACCCCTAAAAACCTCTCAACTTAGCAGGATAAATAGC